>QHSV01000116.1 GCA_003221655.1 Candidatus Rokuibacteriota bacterium | reverse complement strand
CTCTCGCGCGAGGGCCGCAATCCGATCGGACTCCTTCACCCTGAGCTCCGCGGCATCGCGGATCGTGGTGACGCCGCGGGCGCACGCGGCCGCGACGGCGAGCACCGGGATCTCGTCGATGAGTCGTGGAATGAGCGCCCCGCCGATCGAGGTCGCCTTGAGCTCCGACGCCGACGCCCGGAGATCGGCCGCCGGCTCCGCTTCGTCGATGGTCGGCGCGGGCTCGATCCGGAGGCGCGCGCTCATCGCCTCGAGGACATCGAGTACCCCGGTGCGAGTCGGGTTCACACCCACTCGATGGATCGTCACCCCGGGGTCGCCGATCATCGTCGCAGCGACGAGCAGAAAGGCGGCCGACGAGATGTCGCCGGGCACCGAGACGGTCGTGCCGTGCAGATCGCCCGGCGTCAGCGTGACGGACCGCTCGCCGGTCACGAGCTGCGCGCCGAACTGCCGAAGCATCCGCTCGGAGTGGTCGCGTGACGGCGCGGGCTCGGTGACCGACACCGGGCCGTCGGCGTACAGCCCCGCCAGCAGGACCGCCGATTTGACCTGGGCCGACGCGACGGGTGAGTCGTGGGTGATCGCTCGAAGCGGCCGGGTCCCCTTCACCGCCAGCGGCAGCTTGCTCCCGCCGGACCGGCCGACGATTGCGGCGCCCATCCGGCGCAACGGCTCGGCGATGCGCCCCATCGGACGGCCCCGCAGGGATTCGTCGCCCGTGAGCATGACCCAGAAGGGCTGGCCCGCAAGGACGCCGAGCAACAGGCGGGCCGCGGTGCCCGCGTTGCCGCAGTCGATCACGTCGCCGGGCTCGCGTAGCCCATGCCGGCCGGCGCCGTCGATCCGGTAGTGGCCCGGCCCCTTACGCGTCACCACGGCGCCCATGGCCTGGACCGCCGTGATCGTCCGAAGGCAATCTTCCGCCTCGAGGTAGCCGTGGATCTCCGTGGCCCCGTCCGCGAGCGCCCCCAGCAGCGCGGCGCGATGCGAGACCGACTTGTCGCCCGGCACGTCGGCCGAGCCGGAGAGCCGCGGCACCGGACGCACGCGGAACTTCACCGCAAAGCCTCGCGCGTCGCCTTGATCCGCGCCAGCGCCGCCCGCAGCGCCTCGGGCGCGCCGGCGTCGATGGCGCGCCGGAGGTCGGCGAGAGCCTGCTGGAAGCCCTCGACGCTCGCCGACAGCGCATCGCGGTTCGCCAGGAAGATCTCGGTCCACATCTCCGGATCACCGGCCGCGATGCGCGTGGTATCCCGAAACCCGCGAGCCGCGAGGTCGAGCGCGGACGGCTCGACGCGGCCCGCGCCGTCGACCAGGGCGCACGCGATCAGGTGCGGCAGGTGGCTGATCGCCGCCACGGCGCGGTCATGCGTCTCGGGATCCAGCGAGCTCACGCGGGCACCCAGCGCCTCCCAGAACTCCGTGGCCCGCTTGAGCGCGGCGAGCTCGGTCCGGTCCGTCGGCGTCACGACGACCGTGGCGCCACGGAACAGATCGGCGCGGGCCGCGCGGTAGCCGCTCTGCTCCGAGCCCGCGAGCGGGTGGCTGCCCACGAAGGTCAGTGGCCTCGCTGCGGCGAGCCGCTCGGCCGCGCGTACGATGTTGCGCTTCGTTGATCCCACATCGGTGATGACCGTGCCCTCGGGCGCCGCGCGCCACACCCGCTCGAGCAAGCCTTCGATCGCCAGCACCGGCGCCGCCAGCAGGACGAAGTCCGCCTTGCGCACGCCCGTGTCGAGATCCGTCGTCGCCGTGTCGAGCGTCCCGTCCTCCAGCGCCGGTCGGAGCCGAGAGGTATCGCGGCCGACGCCGACGACCCGGCGGGCCAGCCCGCCGGCCCGCGCCGCTTTCGCCACGGAGCCGCCCAGCAGGCCGACGCCGACGATCGCGAGTTCCTGGATCACTCGGAGGTCTTCCCGAGAACCACGCGGAGCGCCTTCACGAGCTTGCGGTTCTCCTCCGGGGTGCCGACGGTGATCCGCAGCGCGGTCTCCAGTCCGAAGGGCGTCATCGGGCGCACGATCACGCCCTGGTGGAGAAGCTTCTGGTAGATGTCGGCGGCGTTGCGGCCGACATCGACGAGGATGAAGTTCGCGCGCGACGGCACGTACTGGAGCCCGATGCGCTTGAACTCGTCGTAGAGGAAGTGCCGGCCGGCCTCGATCATCCGGACGCACTCGAGAATGTGCGCCTCGTCGTCGAGGGCCGCGAGGGCGGCGACCTGCGCCAGCGAGTTTACGTTGAACGGCTGGCGGATTCGGTTCATCAAGGCGATCGCATCCGCGTCGGCGATGCCATACCCCACGCGCAGCCCGGCGAGACTCGCGGACTTCGAGAAGGTGCGGAGGACGACGAGCTTCCTCCCCTGCTTGACATACGAGAGGGCATCGGGGAAGTCGGGCCCCATCGCGAACTCGATGTACGCTTCGTCGAACACGACAATCGTACGCTCGGGAACCCGGGACATGAAGTGCTCGACCTCGTCTCGCGTGACGATCGTGGCGGTCGGGTTGTTCGGGTTCGCCACGAACACGATCTTCGTCATCGGCGTGATCGCCCGCGCCATGGCGTCGAGATCCAGCCGGAAGTCCTTCAGCATCACCATGACGCGCACGCCGCCCGCGGCCTGGACGATCATCGGGTAGACGACGAACGACGGATGGGGCACCACCGCCTCGTCACCCGGACGCAGGAAGGAGCGGACCAGCAGCTCGATGAGCTCGTTCGAGCCGTTGCCGAGCACGACCTGATCGGGCATCACGCCGTGCTTCTTGGCCAGCGCCTGCCGGAGGTAGAAGCCGCTCCCGTCCGGGTACCGATCGAGGGAGCTCAACGCCGCGATGATCGCCTTCTGGACGCGGTCGGACGGCGGCAGGGGATTCTCGTTCGACGCGAGCTTGATCGGGTTGTGGATCATGAGCTCTCGTTCGAGCTCCTCGATCGGCTTCCCGGGCTCGTAGGGCGCGATACCCAGGATGTGTTCGTTCGCCAGCGACTCCCACTGCGTTGGCATGCTCTCTCCTTTAGAGGGCCGGGTACGACCCGAGGACCTTCAGGAACAGGGTCCGCTCCCCGATCTCGCGCAGTGCCGACGAGACGTGGGGGGTAGCGCGATGGCCCTCGAGATCCACGAAGATCACGTACTCCCAGGGCCGCTGCTTGGCCGGACGCGATTCGATCTTCGTGAGATTGATCCCGAGCCGTGCCAGCGGCTCGAGGATCCGGTGGAGCGTACCCGGCTCATTGCGCATCGCGAAGAGAATCGACGTCTTGTCGTGTTCCGTCGGGCCGCTCGGATGGTGGCCCACGACCAGAAAGCGGGTCGAGTTGTGGGGGTTGTCCTCCACGCGTGCCCTCAGAATCGGCACGCCATAGAGCTCGCCCGCGAGCGCAGAGGCGATCGCGGCGATCGTGGCATCACCGGCCGCGATCTCGGCGGCGAGGGCCGTCGACAGCACCTCCTCGGTGGGAACCTCGGGCAGGTGCTCGGCGAGCCACCCGCGGCACTGCGCCAGCCCCTGCGGGTGCGACAGCACGCGCTTGACCTCCGAGAGCTCACCCGCGCGCGAAAGAAGCTGCTGGGAGATGTCCAGACGCAGCTCGCCGCAGATGACCACGTCCGAGTCGATCAGACGGTCGAGCGTGACGTTGACGGCGCCCTCGGTGCTGTTTTCCACCGGCACCACGCCGAAGTCGGCCCGCCGCCGCTCGACCTCATCGAACACCTCGGAGGTGGAACGCGACGGCCGATAGCTCACGGACGCGCCGAAGCGCTGGAGGGCGGCCTGGTGCGTGAAGGTGGCCTGCGGCCCGAGATAGGCGACGGTCAGCGCAGACTCGAGGGCTCGACACCCGGAGAGGATCTCGCGCCAGATGGCACCGATGGCCTCCACGGGGAGCGGCCCGGCGCCCGCGGTCAAACGCCGGAGGATCTCCGCCTCACGCTCCGGCGCATACAGCGGCGCATCCTGCCTTCGTTTGAGGTCTCCGATCTGGAGGGCGGCCTCGGCGCGTTGGTTGAGGAGTTGGAGGATTCGGTTGTCGAGGTCATTGATCCTGGAACGCCAATCGTCCAGGTTCATAGGGACTCCCACTACTGCCGAGCTCTTGGGGTACCGCGCATTATAGGCCGCGGCCTACCCAAGAGCAAGTCAGCTCCCGCGCGGCGCCGCGACGGCCGCCCGCAGCGCGCTCACCTCTCTCGCAGTCAACGATCTCGATTCGCCCGGGCGAAGCGCCCCGAGGGCGACGGGCCCGAACGCGACCCTCCGGAGCTCGAGCACACGATGGCCCAGGGCTTCACAGAAGCGCTTGACCTCATGCTTGCGCCCTTCCGCGAACGTCAGCCGCACGTGGCTCTCCCGCGTCCCGGCGCGGGAGAGCTCGATGGCCAGTGGCCTCGCCGGCCCGTCGTCCAGCGTGACGCCACGCCGCCAGCGCTCGAGCGCACGTCGCGGAACCGTCCCCTCCACGCGGGCCTCGTAGACGCGCGGGAGGGCGTAGCGGGGATGGAGGAGCCGGTGCGTGAGGGGCCCGTCGTTCGTGAGCAGGAGCGCACCCTCCACGTCCCAGTCGAGGCGGCCCACCGGATACAGGCGGACCTCCCGCGCCACGAGGTCCGCGACGACCGGCCGGCCCTGCGGGTCGCTGAGGGACGTGACGTAGCCCCGCGGCTTGTTGAGGAGCACGTACCGCTTCGCTTCGGCCGGCGGCAGGGGCCGTCCGTCGACCGTGATCTCATCCAGCACGGGATCGGCCAGGGTGGCGGGACTCGGCGTGACGACACCGTTGACGGCCACGTGGCCGTCAACGATCAGGCGGTCACCGCCCCGTCGAGAGGTCAGACCCGCCTGGGCCAGGATCTTGTTGAGTCTCAGCTTCGCCATGCTCGGCGACACCCGCCGGCTCCGGGATGACCAGCTCGCCCTCGACCTTCGGCAGATCGGCGAGGTCGCGCAGGCCGAAGGCGACCAGGAACTCGCGGGTCGTCTCGAAGAGATACGGCCGGCCGGGCGCCTCCTTCCGGCCGGTGATGCGGACGAGCCTGCGCTCCAGGAGATTATCGAGCACCGCCTCGGAGTTCACGCCGCGGACCGCGTCGATCTCGGGACGCGACACGGGCTGCTTGTAGGCGATGATCGTCAGGGCCTCGAGGGCCGGGCGCGACAGGCGCGTGCGCGTTCGGGCGCGGGCCAGCCGCACGAGCCACGGGGCGACCTCGGAGCGGGTGACCATCCGGTACCCGCCGCCGACCTCGACAATCTGGAGGCCCTGGCTGGAGGCCTCATAGCGCGCCCGGAGCTCGTCGATGAGTCGACGCGCCTCGTGGACATCGGCGAGGTCCAGCACCTCGCGAATGCGCTCGGCTTCCAGTGGCGTATCGGACGCGAACAGAAGCGCTTCGACGACGTCAGTTGGAGTCGGCACGGGTGGGCTCCCCATTCGGTACCGCCGTCTGGCGTTCGATGACGATCTCTCCGAAGAGCTCCGTCTGTTGCGTCTTGATCCGACCCAGGCGGACCAGCTCGAGCACCGCGAGAAGCGACACCACGATCTCGGAGCGCCGCCGATCACCCGCCGTGAGCGACGAGAAGAGCAGCGACCAGGTGTCGCGGAGAACCGAGAGAATCATCGTCATCCGCTCGAGCACCGACGGCGGGTTCGGCTCGACCTCGCGCGGCCGCTGCCGCCCCTGGTCCTCGATCAGCCTTCGCAGTGTCCGCTCGAGGAGGTGCACACTGAGATCCTCGAGCGGCACCTCCTCGGGCGGCGGCAGCGTGCTCCCCGGACGGCCCCAGATCAGGCTCTGCTCGGCCTCCCGCGAGGCGAGCCACTCGCCCCGCGCCTTGACCCGCGCGTACTCGCGCAAGCGCGCCTCGAGCTCGAGGCGCAGCGACAGACCATCCTCGTCGAGCTGCTCATCCTGCAGCTCGTCGGGTGGCACCAGGAGCTTCGACTTGAGGTAGATCAGCGTCGCGGCGATGACCAGATACGCGCCGGCCGCTTCGAGGTCCCGGAATTCCATCGACTCGAGGTGAGCGAGGTACTGGTCGGTGATGACGCGCACCGGAAAGGCCGCCAGATCGATCTCGTTCGTGCGGCAGAGGTGCAGAAGCAGGTCGAAGGGGCCCTCGAAGCTCCCCACGCGAAGGGTGAGGTCGCGCGAGGGGGCGAGAACGTTCGGTTCGTCGACACTCATGGAGTCAGATGGACCGCTGCGCGGACGTCTGCCATCGTGGCCTGGGCGACGCTGCGCGCGCGCCGCGAGCCTTCGTGCAGGATCTCGACGATCCTGGCGGGCTTCTCCGCGAACACCTGCCGGCGCTCCCGGATCGCCGCCAGCGGCGGGAGCATGTGCTTGAGCAGCACGTCCTTGCAGTCGAGGCATCCGATCCCCGCCGTCCGGCATCCGGTCGCGGCCCACTCGCGATCGGCCGGCGGTGTGAAGATCTTGTGCAGGTCGAACACCGGGCAGATGTCCGGGTTGCCCGGGTCGGTGCGTCGCTTGCGCGCAGGATCCGTCACCATCGGCCGGACCTTGCGGGCGATCGTCTCCGCGTCGTCGGCGAGATCGATCGTATTGTTGTACGACTTCGACATCTTCCGTCCGTCGGTGCCCGGCACCTTCGGGATCTCGGTCAACTTCACCTCCGGCTCCGGGAACACGTCGCCGAACGTGTTGTTGAACCGCCGTGCCACCTCCCGGGTCAGCTCCACGTGGGGCGCCTGATCGATGCCGACCGGCACCCACCGAGGCTTGTACATCAAGATGTCCGCGGACTGCAGCAGCGGGTACCCCAGCAGCCCGTAGGAGGGCGACTCCAGGTGTTGCTGCTCGATGCGCTCGCGGTAGGTCGGCACGCGCTCGAGCCAGGTCACCGGAGTGGTCATCGAGAACAGCAGGTGCAGCTCCGCGTGCTCGGGCACGAGCGACTGGATGAAGAGCGTGGCCCGCTCGGGATCGAGTCCCGCCCCGAGCCAGTCGGCGAGCATCTCGACGGTGTGGCCCGGAACGTCCGACGTGTCCAGGTCATCGGTGAGCGCGTGCCAGTCGGCGACGAAGTAGTAGCAGTCCAACTCGTCCTGCAGCTTCACCCAGTTGGCCAGAGCGCCGAGGTAGTTGCCCAGGTGCAACCTTCCGCTGGGCCGCATCCCCGACAGCACGCGCTCCTTCGCCGGTGTCGCCATCAGTGGCGGTCCTTCTCCTTTAGCTCCCACGCCTTCGCGGAGCGGATGAACACATAGTACGCATAGAGCGTCGCCAGAAGGAAGCCTCGTCGTCCGTCGAGGCAGCCGCCCTTGAGCACGTACATGGACAGAAATCGGCCCACGGGCCGCAGGAGGAGGTCGCTCGCCCGCACGCGCGTGCCACGCCTCACCCACTCCTCGGCAGCAAGCGTCGAGTAGCGGTCGGCGCGCGCGAGGAAATCCGACACGTCACGGTAGCTCCGGTGGATGAGCGGCGCCTCCAGGCGGCCGACGCTGCCCGTTACCGCGACCGACTCGTGCACGGCGCGCTCGCCGAACCACGCGCGGCCTCGTTTGAAGAGCCGGAGTTGCCAGTCGGGCCAGAGGCCGCCGTGGCGGATCCACTGATCCCAGAAGATGTTGCGGCGTGGCGCACGGTAGCCGTCGTGGGGCCCGTCCGCCGCCAGCACGCGGGTGATCTCGTCGCGCAGCTCGGGAGAAACCTGTTCATCGGCATCGAGGGAGAGAATCCAGTCGCCACCGGCCTCCGCGAGACCGAAGTTCTTCTGCGCGGCGAAGCCGGGCCAGGGCCGCACGATCACCCGGTCCGTGAACTCACGCGCGATCTGCACGCTCTTGTCCTGCGACTCGGCGTCGACCACGATCAGCTCGTCCGCCCACGCCACGCTCTCCAGGCACGAGCGCAGCCGCTCCTCCTCGTTCAGCGTGACGACGACGACGGACAGACGCCGTCGCGTCACCGAGGGAGAATCTCCGCGACGGATCGGAAGACGGGCTCGACCCCGAGCGATGCCATGGTGCCATCGGGAGCCGCACGCGCCCGATGCGCCTGCCCGTACGGTCCATTGCGCTCGGCCGACGTCGGGCCGTAGAGCCCGACGCACGGCGTGCCGAGCGCCGCCGCCAGGTGCAGAGGCCCGGTGTCGCCGGCCACGACGACGCTCGCGCGGCGGAGCACGGCCAGGAGCTCGTCGAGGTTCGTCGGTGGCGCCAACCTCGCGCGACCGGCCGGGTCCGTGTCCACGATCGCGCGCGCCTCACCGAGCTCGTTCGGTCCCCAGATGACGAGCACGGCGGCGCCCGCGTCGTCGACGAGCCGGCGCGCCAGCCCCTGGAAATGCGCGATGGGCCAGCGCTTGTCAGGCCGGCCGGCGCCGGGGTTGAGGACGACGAGCCGATCCCGAGGCTTGAGGCCGGCGCGGGCCAGAAACTCGTCGACGCGCGCCTCGGCCACACCGTCGGTCGGCAGCGGGAACTCGACCGTGCGCGGGCGCACCCCGAGCGGCTCCACGAGCGAAAGGTACCGGTCGACGATGTGCCGCGCCGATGCCGCCGGCGACACGCGCTGGTTCGTGAAGAGCGTGCTCGCGGATTCGCGACAGTGCGCCGCCACGAAACCGATCCGGAGCGGCGCGCGTGTCGCGGCGGTGATCACGCCGCTCTTGACCAGCCCCTGAAGATCGATCGCCACATCGAACCGAGACGCGCGCAGGTGACGTCCGAGCGCGACCAGCGCGCCGGTTGCCTCCGCGATCGAGAGCACGGTGCGCACGCGACGCCAACCTCGCGTGTCGACCGGGACGATCTCGCTCAATGCGGCGTTGCCGCGCAGCACCGCCGCCTCGCGGCGCTCGACGATCCAGGCCAGGTGCGCCTGGGGAAGGCTGGCGCGCAGCGCCGCGGCGACAGGGAGCGCGTGAACGACGTCGCCGATCGAAGAGAGCTTGACGAGCGCGATGTTCATCGGAATCGCTCGACGACCCGCGCGATCAGGTCGCGCGTGGAATGGCCCTTCGGGTCGCCGACGAACGCGACCCGGCCGCCGATCGCCCGCACCGTCGCCTCCTCGGGGACCGGGCCGGGACCGTAGTCCGTCCCCTTGGCGTGTACATCGGGCCGGAGTGAGGCGATCAACCGGTCGGCCGTGTCCTCCTCGAACACGACGACGTGGTCGACCTCCCGGAGCGCCGACAGGATTTCGGCGCGCTCGGCCGCGGGCATCAGCGGCCGGCCCTGCCCCTTCAGCCGGGCCACCGCCGCGTCCGAGTTGATCCCGACGAAGAGCACGTCACCCATCCCTCGAGCGGCGCGCAGGTAGCGAACGTGGCCGACGTGGAGCAGGTCGAAGCAGCCGTTCGCCAGCACGATGCGCTTGCGCGCGGCCCGGAGCCGATCGGCCAGCGCGACGGCCTCGTCAAGCGTCAAGGCCAAGCGCCTGCCGAAGCTCCGAGGGCGAGACCGTCGCGGTGCCGCGCTTCATCACGACGACCCCGCCCGCGACGTTCGCCAGCGACGCCGCCTCGAGCGGTGTGGCGCCGCATGCCAGCGCCAGGCTAAATGTGCTGATCACCGTGTCGCCAGCGCCCGTGACGTCGGCGATCTCGTCGGTGCCGTGAATCGGAATGAAGCTCGTCGCCCCGTCACGCTCGAGCAACGCCATGCCCCGGCTGCCCCGCGTGACGAGAAGCATCCGCGCGTCCAGCCGTTCCAGCAGCTGGCGCCCGGCCTTCTCGACCGTGCGCTCGTCGTCGGTCGGCAGGCCGGTGAGCTGATCGAGCTCGGCCTCATTGGGCGTGGCCGCCGTCACGCCGGTGAACCGAGGCAGCTGGTAGCGGCTGTCGACGCTGACGATCGCATTGGCACGTCGCGCGATCGTCTTGACCTGTTCGAAGATCCGCGGCGTGACGGTGCCGTAACCATAGTCGGAGATCACGATCGCGTCGATGCGCCCCGCGAGCGCGGCGAGACGCGCGAGCAGCGCGTCCTCGGTCACGGGCTGCGGCTCTCCCGCCGGCTCGCGATCCAGGCGTACGACCTGCTGGCGCGTCGCCTGGTAGCCGCCCGCCATGATGCGGGTCTTCACCGGCGTCGTCCGACCGTTCTCGGTAACGATGCCGTCGGTCGGGATTCCCGCCGCGCGGAAAAGCGCCAGCAGTTCCTCGCCGGCGTTGTCTCGCCCGATGACCCCGATCGGCACCACCCGGGCGCCGAGCGCGTGGACGTTGTTGGCGGCGTTCGCCGCACCCCCGAGCAACACCTCGCGCTCGGAGAAGGTCAGGATGAGCACGGGGGCCTCTCGCGAGATCCGCACGGGCTTGCCGAAGAGGTACTCATCGGTGATCAGATCCCCGATGACGACGACGGTTCGTCCCCCGAGTTTGTCGATCGTCGCAAGCATCCCGCGCAGAGCCTCGGTCACGAGCGCCGGCTCCCGATCACCCAGTCGACGGCGTCGAGAAGGTCCTCCGCCACGTGGTCGGGCGGCACGGCGAAGGCGTCGCGCCGGTATTCCCATTCGCCCAGACCGTAGCCCGTGAGCACGAGCACGGACCGGGCGCCCACAGCGCGGGCGGTGGCGAGGTCCGAGGCCTTGTCACCGACCAGCGTCGAGCCTGAGAGGTCGAGACCCAGCTCAGAGGCCGCGCGGAGCAGCAGGCCGGGCTTGGGCTTGCGGCACTCGCACACCATCCGGTACGGCGGCTCGCCCTCCGTTGGATGATGGGAGCACACGTAGATCCCATCGAGGTGTGCGCCCTCGTCCTTGAGGCGGGATACCAGTGCCGCGTTCACCGCGGCGAGCACCTCTTCCGAGAAGTAGCCGCGGGCGATCCCCGCTTGATTCGTCACGACGACAGCGGCGATGCCTGCCTCGTTGAGACGGCGGATGGCTTCGGCCGATCTCGGTTGGACTCGAAGACGCTTGGGATGATTGACGTACCCCACTTCCTCGGTAAGCGTCCCGTCACGATCCATGAAGACCGCGGGCCTGGGACCCACGCGCGAAGTGTAAGCCTGAAGGGCTGATTTCTCAAGGAAAATCGTACGTTGCACGTGTGCAGCGACTGTAGATCTGCGCGAACCCGCTGACTTGAGCGGCATACGTGTAGGGTTCGGCCGAGCGGCGCGCCGCTTCCGCGACATCGCCGTCAGGGCGCTCGCGGAAGCGCTCGATCGCCGCCGTGATCGCTCGCGGGTCGGTCGGGTTCACGATCGACCCGTTGACCCCATCCTCGATGACCTCCGCGCCACCTGCACGCGCACTGGCGACGACTGGGAGTCCCGCGGCGAGGGCTTCCAGGTGAACATTACCGAACGGCTCGTAGCGGCTCGGTAGCACGACGATGTCGGCCGCAGCGTACCAGCGCTCGAGATCGGCCCGGGCGCCGAGCCAGGCGATCCGGTCGCCGACGCCGAGACGAGCCGCCGCGAACCGGTACGGCCGGGCGTCGCCCTTGCCGACGACGACGAACCGGCTCTCGCGATCGGAGAGCGCTGCGAACGCTTCGACTGCGGTCGCAAGCCCCTTGCGCGCGAAGCCGCTGCCGACGAAGAGGACCGTGAACGCGCGAGGGGGAATGGCCGCCTCGGCCCGCGCGGGCTCACGATATCTGGCGCGGTTCGACGGATGAAAGCGCTCGAGATCGACCCCGTTGTACACGACGGTCAGACGCCTGGGCGACACGCCGTACAGGGTCTCGATCTCCCGTCGTCCGGCGTCGGCGATGGCGACGATGTACGGCGTTCGCGCGAAGACGCGGCGCTCGAGCGCCAGGACGATCCGATGATAGAGGCCACGGGCGCGCCCCCGCTCCTCGCTCGCCAGGTACGCCCGGTGACATCCCTCGCCGGCGCGATACACGTCCTGGCGAAGCGTGCGCTCGTGGCTCTGGACCACGTCCCAGCTCCGGCGCGCGACCGCGAGCCGGGCGTTCATGGCCAGCGCCACGACGCGCGCCACCGACGGCAACGGCGGCAGCGACAGGGTGTGAAGCGTTACCCCGCGCACCGGCGCCTGGCCGCGCGGGCTGAGGAGGTGGACGTCATAACCGTGTTCGACGAGAGCCGCCACGAGGCCCGCCGTCGCCCGCTCGACTCCCCCGTGGAAGACGAACGGCCGCGCGATGAGGAGGAGCTTCATTGTAGTTGTCCACCCGCATGGCGGACCCACGTCGCATGAAATGAGGTAGATTCGCACCGAGGCGTCGGCATCGAGGTCGGCCCCGCATTGGTGCGCAGAGCCCGTATTGTAGTTGGACCCGGAGCCCCGCGAGCACCCCGTACTGCGGCCACCGGCGACGAGCCGGGGAGCGCGCTTTCTAGACTTCGCCGACGCGGGCTCCACGCCGACGCTATCTCCCTCAGGAGGTGGCTATGGACGTCGTTCATCTCAAGTGTGCCGGCCTCGACGTGCACGCGCAGACCGTCGTCGCCTGCGCGCGGCTCGGCTCGGGGAAGGCTGTCGCCTACGACCGACGCACCTTCGGCACCACCACACCGGAGTTGTTGGCGCTGAGCGACTGGCTCACGGCGCATGGCTGCACACACGTGGCCATGGAGTCGAGCGGCATCTACTGGAAGCCGGTCTGGCACGTGCTCGATGGTCACTTCGAGCTTGTCCTCGCCAATGCCATGCACATCCGCAACATCCCCGGTCGCAAGAGCGACCTCAACGACGCCACCTGGATCGCCGACCTGCTCGCGCACGGTCTCATCCGGAGCAGCTTCGTGCCGCCCCCGTCCGTGCAAGAGCTGCGCGACCTGACCCGCACCCGTAAACAGCTCGTGCGGGAAATCGCCCAACACACCCTGCGCATCCAGAAGACGCTCGAGACCGCCAATGTGAAGCTCACCAGCGTGCTCGCTGACATCCTGGGCGTCAGCGGTCGGGCCATCCTCACCGCCCTGATCGCCGGGGAAACCCAGCCGGAGCGTCTGGCGGCACTCGCCAGCGACCAGGTGAAAGCTTCGCGCGCAGAACTCGTGGCCGCTTTGCACGGTCGCCTCACCGATCATCACCGCTTCATGCTGAGGCTCCACCTCGACCAGATCGCGTCTCTCGACGTGGCCGTGCGCGACGTGGAGGCGCGCCTGGGCGAGACCCTCGCCCCCTTTCGCGCCGCCGTCGACCACCTGATCACGATGCCCGGGGTTAGCGAAACCGTCGCGCGCGTGATCGTGGCCGAGATCGGGTTCGACATGACGCGCTTCCCGAGCGCCGCCCACCTCGTCTCGTGGGCCGGACTCTGTCCCCGGTTGCACGAGAGTGCCGGCAAACGCCTGTCCAATCGCACCCGCTCGAGCAACCCGTGGCTCAAGACCACGCTGGTCCAGGCCGCGTGGGCCGCCGCTCGCAAGAAAGATAGTTACTTCCGCGCTCAGTTCCTGCGGATCAAGAGCCGCCGGGGCCCCAAGAAAGCGGTCTTGGCCGTGGCCGCCTCGATGCTCACGGCCGCCTACCACATGCTTCGCAACGGCGCCGTTTACCGCGACCTTGGCGCGGACCATTTCGACCGCCACGACAAGGCCAAACTCGCCAAGCGTCTCATCGCGCGCCTTCACGATCTCGGCCTCGTGGTCGACGTACGCGCGGCCTGACTCACGATCCATTTCTTTCTAGCGGGGTCCGTGAGCCCGGCTCGGACCGAGGGTGGCCTGAAACAGGCGCTGCTCGGCTCCGTTCCTCTTGCCACTTCGCCAGGATGTTCAGCGCCTCGAGGGGCGTGAGGTGGGCCAGGTCGAGGCTCGCCAGCTCCGCCAGCAATGGGTCGGGCCCGGCGGGAGCGAACAGGCCGAGCTGGACGGCGTCGCTCGCGTCGCTTCGCAGCTGACCGGCCTCCTCGAGCTCGGCCAGGAGGGCCTTGGATCGCGCGATCACCGGCGCAGGCAGCCCCGCCAGCCGCGCGACCTGAATGCCGTAGCTCCGGTCGGTCCCACCGGGCTGCACCTTGTGGAGAAAGACGATCTCGTCGTTCCACTCGCGGACCGCGACGTGGAAATTCCTCACACCGCCCAGCCGGCCGGCGAGCCGCGTCAGCTCGTGGAAGTGGGTCGCGAACAGGACCTTGGCGCCGTGTCCGCGGTCGTGCAGCGCCTCCACCACTGCCCACGCGATCGCGAGGCCGTCAAAGGTCGACGTCCCCCGCCCCACCTCGTCGAGCAGCACCAGGCTCCGCGGAGTGATGTTGTTCAGAATCGTCGCGGTCTCGATCATCTCGACGAGAAAGGTACTCTGGCCGTGCGCCAGGTTGTCCTGCGCGCCGACCCGCGTGAACACGCGGTCGACGACACCGATCCGCGCCTCCCGCGCGGGGACGAAGGCGCCGATCTGCGCCATGATCGCGATGTGAGCGGTCTGCCGGAGATAAACCGATTTCCCGGACATGTTCGGACCGGTGAGAATGACGATCCGCGCGTCATGGTCAAGAGCCAGATCGTTCGGCGTCACCGGGCTCCCCGCACGCGCCTCCAGTACGGGGTGGCGACCCTCGATGAGGGTGAACGCGTCACCTCGGTCGACGATCGGCCGCACGTGCCCCCGGGCGTGCGCGACCGCCGCCAGGGACGCGAACACATCGAGCCGTCCAATCGCCCGGGCGGTCACCAGGAGCTCCTCCGCCCGCGCCGCCACACGCCGACGCACGTCCTCGAACAGCTCGTACTCGAGCCGGCGGCACCGCTCGTCCGCGCCGAGCGCCTTCGCCTCGTACTCCTTCAGCTCGGGTGTCACGTAGCGCTCGGCGCCGGTAAGCGTCTGGCGCCGCACGTACTCGGCAGGCACGCGCGCGGCATGGGCATGCGTCACCTCGATACCGTAGCCGAACACCCGATTGAAGCGCACCCGAAGGCTCGGGATCCCCGTCCGCACCCGCTCCCGTTCCTCGAGCCCCGCGATCCACGCCCGCGCTTCCCGGGCGTCGCGGACGATCGCGGCGAGCCCCTCGTGCCAGCTCTCGCGGATCAGCCCGCCGTCGTGAAGCCCGAGGGGCGGCTCGTCCTCGAGGGCCGCTGCCAGGAAGTCGCGGAGGTCGTCCAGCGGCGCGAGCTCCGCGAGCGCCTCCTCGATCGGCTCCGCGGAGATCGCCGCCGCGACGCGCCGGATCTCGGGGAGCGGCGCCAGGCATGCGCGCAGCCCCACGAGGTCGCGCCCGTGGGCCTGGCCGAGGGTCGCGCGGCTCGTCAGCCGCTCGATGTCGCCGATCCGCCGCAGCAGTGCTGAGAGACTCGCTCGCTCCGCCGGCGCCTCGACCAGGGCGCCGACCGCCGCCTGGCGCGCGGCGATCGCGCCCGGATCGAGGAGCGGGCGCAGAAGCCACTGGCGGAGCAGGCGTGCGCCCATCGGGGTGACGGTCTCGTCAAGCACGGCGAAGAGCGAGTCGCGGACGCTTCCCCGGCTCGACTCCAGGAGCTCGAGTGTCACGACGGCCGTCTCATCCAGCACCATCGCATCGGCGGGAGTCAGTCGCATCAGGCGCGTCAGATGGCCGAGGGCGTCGCCCTGCGTTGTCCGGAGATACGCGAGAACCGCCGCCGCAGCGCCGAGGCCCGCGGTCAGATCCGCAACACCGAACGGCGCGAGCGACTCCACGCGGAAGTGGGCGCAGAGGTCGGCGGCCGCGCGGCCGGACGAGAAGGTCGACGGTTCACAGAAGGTCAGCGCCGCCCCCGTCGCCTGCAGGCGGGCCAGGAAGGCGGTGTCGGTGCGCACGGAGTCCGGCAGGACGATCTCGGCCGGGCGCCGCAGGAGCGCCGACGCCAGAACCTCGGTCCGCTTGCCGACGTCCTCACCGGCCCAGAATTCGCCCGTCGACACGTCGACGAAGGCCACGCCGGTCACGCCGCGGCCACGGACCACCGCCAGGAGAAAGTTGTTGGCGGCGCCCTCGAGGTAGGCCGTGTCGGTGAGCGTACCCGGGGTGATGATCCGCACGACGCCGCGTCGCAACAGCTTCTTCGTCGGGCCCGGCGCCTCGAGCTGCTCGCAGACCGCGATCTTCTGGCCAGCGTGAACGAGCCGGGCGATGTACCCGTCCGCGGCGTGGTGGGGAATCCCCGCCATGGGCGCTCCCTGGCGCGCCGTCAGGGTGATCTGGAGGAGCCGGGCGGCGAGCTCGGCGTCCTCGAAGAAGGTCTCGTAGAAGTCGCCCAGACGGAACAGGAGGAGGTGGTCGGGATAGCGCACCTTCAAGTTGCGGTACTGCCGCATCATCGGCGTGAGGTCGGCCCGATCAACCAACGAGACGGCCCTTCAGACGGTCGTACGCCGCCTCGAGAGGTTCCGGGTGAACACGCACGTCGCCCAGGACCGGCATGAAGTTGGTGTCGCCGTTCCACCGGGGGACCACATGGACATGCAGGTGATCGACGATTCCGGCGCCGGCGACGCGGCCCTGATTGAGTCCGACGTTGAAGCCCTCGGCCCGGTACTCGATGCTGAGGATGGACATCGCCAGGGTGACCAGGCCCATGGCGTCCGCGATCTCGTCCGCCGTCACCTCCGCGAGCGTCCCGACGTGGCGGTTCACGACGGCCATGAGGTGGCCGGGCGTGTAGGGGTACAGATTGAGGATCAGGAAGGCCCCGGCCCGCCGGACGAGGACGAAGCTCTTCCTGTCATCGGATCCGGTGAGGGCTTCGCAGAACGCGCATCCGCCGGGCGTCTTGGTGGAGCCGACGTAGGCCATGCGCCAGGGCGCCCAGAGGCGTTTCACACCGCCTTGCGGGGCCTCAGCCGTTGACGAGCTCGCGCAGTCGCTTTCCCACCTTGAAGAACGGCACTCGCTTTTGCGGGACGTCTACGCTCGACCCGGTCTTCGGATTCCGGCCCTTCCGGGAGTTCCGGTGACGGATCCTGAAGCTCCCAAAGCCCCGAAGCTCGACCTTGTCGCCCTTCGACAGCGCATCGGTGATGTTGTCGAAGATCGTGTTGACGATTGTTTCGGTCTCTTTCTTGGTCAGGCTCGAGATCTTCGAAATCTCGTCTATCAGGTCGGCTTTGGTCATCGTCTACTCCCGTCGAAATTCCGGGGCGACCCGGGCTCGAACTCAAAGAGTAAGCTAGCACGTCGCCGACGAGAATGTCTACCATCGTAAGGGGTTAGGAGTCATCTGCATACCGCTCTCGTCGTGAGCGGTGCCGGCCTCCAGAAGTGTCGCCGCGACGCCGCGTTGGCCACCAGCGACACGCCAAGAGGGCCCGGGGAGAAGTAGGACTTCCTCCATTGCAGCGATACGTTGGAACGAAGATCCTGGTACGCGACTTGAGCGTTGGGCGCCAACCGAGACTCTCAGTCCATCAGGTAAAGAGGCGTCTTGAAGACCGACAACCCTGGCGGGAGACTCACCCACGTCCCGAGATCGAGTCGGTTTTTTAGAAGATCCATGATCGAAAGTCGCCGCCGCGGGCCGATGACTCTGGGCGGCTTCGAAAGCCCGGCAAGCGTCGCGGCGCCGTCGAGCGCTTCCTCGAGACCGCCGAGGGCATCCACCATGTTCAAGACCTTGGCCTGGGCGCCGGACACGATCCGCCCGTCGGCGAAGCCGAGGACCTGCGCGCGGTCGAGCCTCCGGCCGGCCGCGACCGCGTCGATGAATTGCGCGTGAACATCCTCCAGCATCACCTGCAGAATCCGGCGCTCCTCGGGCGTCATCGAGCGCGCGACGTTGCCGAGGTCCTTGAACCGGCCGGCCTTCACGATCACGAAGTCGACCCCCACTTTCTTCATGAGGCCGTCAAGGTTCGCGAGCCGCATGATCACGCCGATCGACCCGGTGAGGGTGCCCGGGTGCGCGTAAATCTTGTCGGCGGCGACCGCGACATAATAGCCGCCTGACGCGGCGACGGCGCCGAGCGACGCGACCACCGGCTTCCCGGACTCGCGTACTCGCGTGAGGGCCGCGTGTAACTCCTGGGTGGGGGCAACCACGCCGCCCGGACTGTTGATCCTGATCACCACCGCCTTGACCAGCGGGTTGTCACGATGGGCCCGGAGCTCACGGACGACCTCATCGACATCGACGATGGGCCCGTCGAGCTCCACGACGGCGACGCGGGCGCCGAAGAGGGGCCCACCTCCACCCGCGGGAGCCAGCAGCACCGACAGGGCGGCCACGAAGAGCGCGGCCACTCCAAGATAGATCGCCAGCGCCGCGGCGACGACGGTACGTCGACGGACCCGTCTATTCCTCGTCGTCGTCCTCGTAGTCGTCACGGTGCTTGCCGCCGCGCCGGCCGCGCCGGCCACCACCCCGCTCTTCCGTCTCCTTCGGCGGCTCGATGGCGTGCGCCAGCTCCTTCAGGGACAGGCCGATGCGCCGCTCGTTGGCGTCCACACGAATGACCAGCAGTGTCAGCTCGTCGCCGACGCTGACCAGCTCGTCGGGCCTGCCGATCGGGCGGCTGGACATCTGTGAGATGTGGAGCAACCCGTCCACGCCAGGCTCCAGCTCAACGAACGCGCCGAAGTCGGTGAGGCGGACGATCTTCCCGGTGACCCGCGAGCCCATGGGATAGCGCTGCGCGACCGTGGTCCACGGATCGGGCTGGACCTGCTTGAGCCCGAGCGAGATGCGCTTGTTCTCACGGTCGAGGTTCAGGATCTGCGTCTCGAGTTCCTGCCCCTTCTTGAGGATCTCCGAGGGGTGACCCACGTTCCGGGTCCAGGACATGTCGGAGATGTGCAGGAGTCCGTCGACCCCCGGTTCGAGCTCGACGAACGCGCCGAAATCGGTGAGGTTCCGTACGCGCCCGATCGCCCGCGCTCCGGGCCGGTAGCGCTCCTCGATCGTCGCCCAAGGATCGGGCTCCACCTGTTTCATACCGAGCGAGATCCGCTTGGCGGCGCGGTTGACATCGAGCACGATCACTTCGACCTCGTCGCCCACGTTGACGAGCTTGGAGGGGTGGCGCACGCGTCGCGTCCAGGACATCTCGGACACGTGGACGAGGCCCTCCACGCCGGGCTCGAGCTCGATGAACGCGCCGTAGTTGGTGAGGCTTACGACCTTGCCCCGCGTCTTGGTACCGGCCGCGTACGTCTTCTCGACGCGCTCCCAGGGGTCCGACGACTTCTGCTTGTAGCCGAGCGACACACGGCCCGTTTCGCGGTCGAAGTGGAGGACCACGACCTCGACATGGTCACCGACCTGGAAGATCTCCGAGGGGTGGCCGACGCGGCCCCAGCTCATGTCGGTCACGTGCAGGAGCCCGTCGATCCCGCCGAGGTCGATGAACGCACCATAGTCCGTGATGTTCTTGACGGTGCCCGTGAGCGCCATGCCCTCGGCCAGCACCTGGAGCGTGTGCTTCTTCTTCTCCTCGCGCTCCTCCTCGAGGACCGAGCGGCGCGAGAGCACGACGTTGCCGCGGCGGCGGTTGAGCTTGATGACCTTGGACCGAATCGTCTGGCCGACCATGGCGGCCAGATTCTTCACCGGGCGCAGGTCCACCTGGGAGCCCGGCAGGAACGCCTTGACCCCGACGTCGACCGCGAGGCCGCCCTTGACGACCTCGACCACTCGGCCTTCCACCGGCGCGCCCTTCTCGTAGGCCTGGGTGATCGCGTCCCAGACCTTGATCTTGTCGGCCTTGTCCTTGGAGAGAACGATGAGCCCTTCGGAGTCCTCTTTGGCTTCGAGGTACACCTCGATCTCTTCGCCGACCTTCGGCAGGGTGCCGTGCCGGTGGAATTCCTCGATCGGGATCGCCCCTTCGCTCTTGTAGCCGACGTCGACGAGGACCTCGCTGGAGCCGACGTGGACCACGCGGCCGCGGACGACCTCTCCTTCCTCGAACTCGGTCACGCCGTTGTGATACCAGTCCTCCATGCGCTCCTCGGCCGCCTCTCCGCCCTCCCCGCGCGGTTCGCCGAGGTACTGCCGTGGTTCGTCCTTCTTCATGCCACCCGTTCCTCCCGTCATTTTATTTGCTTCCAATTATTTGCTTCCAACCGCGTCCAACGCGGACCAGCGCTTGCCAGCGCCGTCCGTGCTACCGTCCTGGAGCCGCGCGATCGCTGCCATCATCTCGCGGCTGGCAACCTCGTAGTGCTGCTTGCGATCGGCTCCGCGCTCGACCTCAAATCTGAGCGCCTTGCCGAACGTGACCGTCACCTTCGCCGGCCGCGGCAAGCTTCGACCCCTCGGCCACGCCCGCCCGGAGCCTCTCACATACACGGGGACGACGGACGCCCCGCTCAACACCGCCAGCATGCCGGCCCCCGCTTTGGCCGGCCGGATGACGCCCTCTTCACCGCGCGTGCCCTCCGGAAAGATCAGCAGCGCGCCGCCCTCGTCGAGGACCCGCATGGCGGTCCGCAGCGCCCCCGGATCCGCCCCTTCGCGCCGGATCGGACGCGCGTTGAGCCGCCGGATCAACGCGCCGAACACGGGGATCCGGAACAGCTCGGCCTTGGCCAGATAGCTGAGCTGCCGCGCCACGGCGCTGCCGATCAGCGCCGGATCGAGCACGCTCGAGTGGTTGGCGACCAGCAGCACCGGTCCGCGCGCGGGGACGTTGTCGCGTCCGCTGGACTCGAGCCGGAACAGCGCGCGCATGACCGCAACGGCCACCGCTCTGCAGCCGCCGTAGAACACGCTCCGGCGCGGTGGCGCGGCGACCCGCGGCTCGACGACGCCACGATGCCGCGCGATCGTCGCGAGCAGCCGCTCCACG
>QHSV01000260.1 GCA_003221655.1 Candidatus Rokuibacteriota bacterium | reverse complement strand
ACTTGGCCCGATGCGCCGAGGTGTCGACGTGGAGGTTGGGATGCCGGCGCACCAGCGCGACCATCTCGTTGACCCACGGCCAGCCGCCCAGGCCACCGATGATCCGGAGCTCCGGGAAGTCCATCGCCACCTGGTCGAGATGCCGGGGGTGGCCGAGGTCGTACGGTCGGTCGTTCGCATAGTTCATCGAGGAGTAGATGCGCACGGGGATGCGAAGCTCCGCCGCCTTGGTGTAGAGGGGGTAGTAGCGCCGGTCGCTCGCGGGAATGCAGTCGACCAGCGCCGAGACGCCGAGCGCCTTGAATCCCTCGTCGCGGACCAGCCGCTCCAGCTCGCGGACGCCGCTCATGCCCTTGAAGGCATTGATGCTGATCCGCGCCAGCCCGAGGAACCGATCGGGGTATTTGCGCACGAGCGCGGTCGACTCCTCGTTCGAGACGCCGAACGGCACCGACCGCACGATGCCGAGCTTCGCGAGCTTGCCGACGTACGCGTCCAGGTCGATGTCCGGGCGGTGGTCGGCGCCTTCGCGGCGAGAGCGGAAGATCCGGCTGTAGTTCGCCATGCCGTAGCCGGCAGGCTGACCCGCGCTGGTCGACTCCGTCGCTGCCGGCGCCGGGTCCGCATCGCCCGCGGGGCGCGGAATGCTGCATTCCATGTCGATGATCCGTACCATCACTGTCTCCCTGGGTTGTTCAACTCGTATCACCGATGCTTTTGATCGAGGACGTCACGCAGGACGAGGGTGGGCATTGCGTCGGGCACATGATGAGGCGAGTCCATGGGGAATGGCAAGCGTCGCCTGCGCTCCTTGACTCTGAAGCTCTGGCGGGGCAGCATCGCCAGGCGAGCCACGCGGAGAACCGAGGATGCGACGAGGTGGGTGATGACGACGGCGATCGAGCTGAGCGCGCAGGAAGGACCGCGGTGACGGACTTCGACGCGGCGTTGGCCGGATTCGCGGGCATGGACGAGGAGGCGCTGGCGCGCGCCTGGCCCTGGCGTGACAAGCAGATGGATGTGCGGTACGCGCTCTACCGGACGCTCGAGGACGCGCAGGAGGCGCACGTGCGCGTATCGGCCGGCCGGCATCCCGAATCGCGGCGCATCCTCGCGCTCGCCCAGCGCGCCTTCGGTGACCTCCGCGGCTTGCTGATCGGACTGCCGCCGGATCTGCTCGACACGGCACCGCGCGCGGGCGAGTGGCCGATCCGCGAAACGCTCCGTCACGTCCTGCTGGTCGAGCGACGGTACGCGACGCAGACGCGTTATGCGGTCGAGCGCGCGGACGCGGAGCCGGTCCGTCTTCCCGACGACCGGCAGCCGACAGCGGCACCGACGGACGTCGGCGGCGCGATCGGCGAAATTCTCGCGAAGATCGCCGCGGCGCGGGCGGAGACGAACCGCTGGCTGGGCGACGTGACACCGGCGGCGATGACCCGGCCGACGGTGTGGGCGACCCACGAGATCGACGTTCGGTTTCGCCTGCACCGCTTCGCGCCCCACATCGTGGAGCACTCGATCCAGTGCGAGAAGACGCTGCTCGCGTTGGGCTGGCGCCCGACCGAAGGGCGGCGGATCGTGCGGGCCATCGCCGCCGTGATCGGCGAGGTCGAGGGTCTGGGCGCGCTCGCGGGCGCTCGTGAGGTCGAGTCACAGCTGGTCGAGCGCTTCGCCTCGGTGCGGTCGTGAGCGCCGGACGCCGGGGCATGGTCCCCGAGGACCTGACCCGTCTCCGGTTCGTGACCGATCCACAGCTGTCGCCGGACGGCCGGCGCATCGCCTTCGTCGTGACGTCCCTGTCCGAGGAGCGCGACGAATATCTTTCGAACATCTGGGTCGTCGATGTCGCCGGTGGCGAGCCTCGCCGCTTTACCGCCGGGCCGCGGCGCGACATCGAGCCGCGGTGGTCGCCCGACGGCACCCGGCTCGCCTTCCTGTCCGAGCGCGCGCCCAAGGACAAGCTCCAGCTGTACGTGATGCCGGCCGACGGCGGCGAGCCGACGAAGCTGACCGCCCTCGAGAACGGCGTGGGAAGCGTGGCATGGTCGCCCGACGGGACCCGGCTTGCCCTCGTGTCCGCCGTCGGCGGCGAGCGCGAGCCGGAGAGCGAGGAGGAGAAGCGGAAGTCCCGTCCCGCGCGCGTATCACCTCGGTGAAGTACCGCTTCAACGGCGAGGGCTTCATCTACGATCGTCGCCCGCATGTCTTCGTGATCTCGACGGACGGGGCGGCGGCCGTCCAGCTTACCGACGGCGACTTCGCCGACGCGGACCCGACGTGGGCGCCGGATAGCCAATCGATCGTCTTCGCGTCGGCCCGTCATGCTGAGCGCGACGACGACGACGCGAGCGATCTATGGCGTGTTCCCGCCAAGGGCGGACCGCCTCAGCGCCTCACCGCGACGACGGGCCCAGTCGCGCTGCCGTCGTTCTCCCCGGACGGCCGCTCGGTTGCCTACCTCGCCCGTCCGGGCCGGAACGGCTACGGTCGTAACATCCGGCTCTTCGTCGTGCCGGCGGACGGCGGTGACGCGGCGTGCCTCACCTCCTTGCTCGACCGTTCCTGCGGCGCGCTGCACGTGCGTCCCCTCTGGTCGCCGGACGGACGGTCGATCGTCGTGGCCGCCGAGGACCGCGGAGACTCGGGGCTCTGGCGCGTGGCGACATCGGGCGGCGAGGCGCCCGCGCGAATCGTCGGCGGCGAGCGGGCGTTGAACGGGTTCTCGGCCTCGGCCGATGGCAACCTCACCACCTTTGCGGCGAGTAGCCCGGTAGCGCCCGCGGAGATCTTCGTGTGCCGTGCGGACGGAGGCGATGAGCACCAGCTGACCCGGCTGAACCGAGCCTGGACGGAGACGGTGACCCTCTCGGCGCCCGAACGTTTCCGGTTCACGCGTGCTGGATTCGAGGTCGACGCCTGGGTGATGCGCCCCGCGGACTTCGTCGCCGGCCAGCGCTATCCGGCGCTCCTGAGCATCCACGGCGGGCCCCATGCCCAGTACGGCCACAACTTCTTCGACGAATTCCAGGTGTACGCCGGCGCGGGCTACGCGGTGATCTACGCGAACCCGCGCGGCAGCCAGGGATACGGCGAGGCGTTCGCCCAGGCGGTGGTCGGCGACTGGGGCGGCGGCGACTACGCGGACATCATGGCCGCGCTCGAGGAGGCGCTCCGGCGTCACGCGTTCATCGACCCGGAACGGCTTGGCGTCCTGGGCGGGAGCTACGGCGGATTTCTCACGAGCTGGACCGTGGGACGCACGGACCGCTTCAAGGCCGCGTGCTCGGAGCGTGCGGTGAACTGCCAGTACACGATGTTCGGCACGAGCGACATCGGACACAGCTTCAACGTGGTGGAGCTCGGGGGGCCGCTTCCGTGGGAGGACATGGCTCGCTATATCGAGCGCTCGCCCCTCACGTACGCCAAGAACATCGTGACCCCGCTCCTGATCATTCACTCCGAGGACGACCTGCGCTGCCCCATCGAGCAGGCCGAGCAGCTCTTCGTCGCCCTGAAGAAGCTCCGGCGCGAGGTACGCTTCGTGCGCTTCCCCGGCGAGAACCACGAGATGTCGCGCTCCGGCAAGCCGCGCCATCGTCTCGAGCGGTTCCGCCACATCCTCGAATGGTTCGCGGGACACCTCGGGAGGGCTCAGTCATGAGAATCATCGCCCTCGAGGAACGGGAGTTTCTCGACAGCCTGCCGCTCAGCCGGCCGGACAAGGAAAAGATCGCCCACGGCAACGCCGAGCGCGTGCTAAGGATGTGATGATCTCCAGGAGGGAACTCATGGGTAAGCTGGATGGCAAGGTTGCGCTGGTGACGGGCTCGGGTCGGAACATCGGCCGGACGACGGTCTTGAAGCTGGCCGCGGAGGGCGCTCACGTCGTGGTCAATTCCCGGACCAACCAGGCGGAGGCCGACGCGGTGGCGCGGGAGGCCCAGGCGCGAGGGGTCAAGGCACTCTCCATCGTGGCCGACGTCGGCAAGAAGGACCAGGTCGAAGCGATGGCGGCCAAGGCCCTCTCCGAGTTCGGCCGGGTCGACATCCTCGTCAACAACGCCGCGATCCGGCCTCACAAGCCCTTCACGGAGCTGAGTTCTCAGGATTGGGAGGCGGTGCGGAGCGTCGTCCTCGACGGTGCGCTCTATCTCACGCGGGCGGTCATCGACTCGATGGTCAAGAACCGGTACGGACGGATCGTGTTCTTCACCGGCGAAGGGGCCTTCATGGGCGGGTCGGGGCGCGCCCACGTCTCGGCGGCCAAGATGGGCCTGGTGGGGCTGGCGCGCGGCCTCGCCTCCGAGTTCGCCGCGCACAACATCCGGGTCAACGTGGTCTGTCCCGGAAGCATCGACACCGCGCGCGCCAATCCCGAGTGGTATCAGGGACGAACGCCGACCGCCACTGGCATTCCACTGGGACGTCAGGGGACGGTGGACGAGATCGCCGCCACCTGCCTGTTCCTGGTCACCGACGACGCGGGCTTCATCACCGGCCAGACCATTCACGCGAACGGCGGCGTGGCGTACTACTGAGCGGCGGTCCAGATGCAGGGGAGGACGGATCGGATGATCCAGGTTCGACGTCTCGGCAAGCAGATCGGCGCGGAGATTCTTGGAGTTGACGTCAAGACGCTCGACGACGCGGGCTTCGCCGCGATCTACCGAGCGTGGCTCGACTACAACGTCGTCGTGGTGCCGGGCCAGGAGCTCCACATCGAAGACTTCCTGCGCTATAGCCGTCGCTTCGGGCTCGTCCTGCCGCACCCGTCGAAGTCGACGCGCCACCCGAACCATCCCGAGATCACCCAGCTGGGAGTCAACAAGTTCGGGGCTGACGGCAAGCTCGACATGGCGATCTATCGACGCGGCGCCGAGGGATGGCACACCGACGGCGCGTACGATCAAGAACCGTTCAAGGCGACGCAGCTCTATGCCTTGGCAGTCCCGAGCAAGGGGGGCGACACGCTGTTCGCCAGCATGTACGCGGCGTACGACGCCTTGCCGCAACGGCTCAAGCAGCGCCTCGACGGACGGGTTGGGGCCTTCACCTACGGCGGCCGCCGCAAGGCGACCGCCCTGCTCGACGAGGAAGACCGAGACTGGACGCCCGTCTTCCATCCGATCATCCGGACCCATCCCGAGACCGGCCGCCAGGGGCTCTACTTCGATCCCGGAAAGATCTTGAGGATCGAGGGACTCGAAGCGCACGAGAGCGACGCGCTGATCGAGGAGCTGACCGGCTGCATGATCCAGCCAGACGGCGAGTACCGCCACAGGTGGCGCAAGGGCGACATCGTCATCTGGGACAACCGCTGCTCGTACCACCGTGCGGCCGGTGACTACCCACCCGAGGAAGACCGCATCCATTGGCGCGTCTCGATCAAGGAACGCCCCGGCCCGTCGAGCGGCACTTCTTCTCCGACGCCAACCACGGCTTCCGCCACCCCGACAACGACGGCTTCCAGCCGCACTATGCCGATCTCGCCTGGCCGCTCGTGACCGATACTTCCTGCAACGCCGGGTGTGAGCGGCGTCGCCCGATCACCGCAGTCGCCGCGGTGACCGAGGGGCGTGCCGCTACGGCTTGATCCTGAGCAGCTTCGCGGCGGTCGCACCGAGCATCGCCATGCGCTCGTCGTCCGTCAGTCCCGGCGTGCCGAGGATGTGGTCCACCGAGGTCTGCGTCCACGGGAACGGATAGTCGGTGCCCATAACGAT
>QHSV01000115.1 GCA_003221655.1 Candidatus Rokuibacteriota bacterium | reverse complement strand
CTGGAGGTCACATGATCTCCTGGGGCGCGTCGGCGTTGAGCAGTCCTAGTCCCCTCTACGCGGCATTTGCCAAGCAAGGAGGTGCCACAGCGCGTACACTGCTTCGACGCAGGAGGCCATCAGCATGCCGCCACCGAAATTCAGCGACGACTTCCGCCAGCAGTTTCGCGAGCTGCTCGCCTGGCGCCGCGACGTCCGACGCTTCCGCCGCCAGCCGATCGATCCGGCCATCTTCGGCGAGCTGCTCGGTCTCGCGTGCCTGGCCCCCTCGGTAGGCAACAGCCAGCCCTGGCGGTTCGTGCTCGTGGAGGATCCCGTGCGCCGCGAGCGCATCCGCGACATCTTCGCGCGCTGCAACGATGCCGCGCTGGCGGCGTACTCGGGCACACGTGCCAGGCTCTACGGTCAGCTGAAGCTTGCTGGCTTGCAGGAGGCCCCGTGTCACCTTGCCGTCTGCGTCGACGAGACGACTGCCGACGGCCACGGCCTGGGACGACACACGATGCCCGAGACGCTCCACTACTCCGCTGTGGCCGCCGTGCAGACACTCTGGCTCGCGGCGCGCGCCTACGGCCTCGGCGTTGGCTGGGTCTCGATCCTCGCGCCGCGGGAAGTCACGCGCGTGCTCGAGGTGCCCGAGGACTGGTCCCTGGTCGCCTACCTCTGCGTCGGCTATCCCGAGGAGGAGCACGTGGACCCCGAGCTCGAGCGCCACGGCTGGCAGGAGCGACTCGCCGAGGACCGAGTGGTTGTACGTCGTTAGCTGTCACGGACCGGGGAGACAAATGGCCGCCCAGCGGAGCAGTTCGGTGGCAGGCTCAGCGGGCCGAATCACCGAAGTAGTCGAGCGCCATCGTCGCCCCCCGGTGGTGCCGAAGGTCATCAAAGCGAAAATCCTTGAGACCGGCGCCCCGGGACGTGCTGGCGAGCTGCGGGAAGAGTCCGGTGCGGAGGTCGAAGTTGGGCGAGCGCCAGATCATCGCGGTGCTCCCTTCGGCCCGCGCGGGTCCACGGTGTCGGGGAGGCAGGCGAACGTGCGCGTCAGTCGTCCGCTGCCCTTCGCTATGACGGCGGTGTTACCGCCGCTGTCTTCGGAGCCAGGATAGCGTGACACCGATTTCCTAATGCCGCTTCGTAATGCGCGTTTACACGAATCCGCGTCCGAGAATCCATCTTTCAGTGACCACGTCGCGGCGTTCATCTGCTCCCACAGCACCCACGCGCACTCGGCTTCGGCCATCGCGGCCGAGGTGAGCACGCAGAACGCGATGAGCACCGAGGCCCTCCGTGTGTGCCGGATCATCGGGCGCCCTCCTTCGTTCCGCGCTCCCAAACGCACTCGCGGATCATCCTGTTGCGGATTCGCTCTCGACGGGGAAGGTCGCTGTCGAATGCAGCGCGCCATAGCGCGTCGCGTTCGCCGCCTCTATTGACCATTCGTTCCCAGGCGGCATCGTACTTATCGGAAGTGTACCCGCGTGACGTTTCGAGTTCGCCCAGCTCGGCTTGCATCGCCTTGCGGAGCGGAGTCGTGGCCCACCGCTCAGAACGGATTACGGCCTCCATATCCGCACGCTTCACCGTGGCAACGTCGGGGTTCGTCGTATTCTCCGAATCTACTCCGGAGTCCACCACCTCTACACACTCCCGCGTCAGCCGCTCCCCCGCGTTCTCCCGAGAGCACCCAGTAAGCGTGACCGTGACGACGACAAGCGCTAGGCTGAGCACGCAGCGGATCATTGGTTGCGGTCCTCGGCGGCCGCACGCTTCACGGTGACGCGCTCGCGCGCGCCCCAGGTGCGTAGCTCGGAGACGTCGGGCTGGCCGACTCGCTTGACGCGCACGTGGGCGTTCTTCCCGGCGTTGGACATATACATCCGGCCGATCACCTGCCGCGCTCCGGTCTCGTCGGCCAGGCGGTCACCAACCTGGAGCTCCATCGGCAAGACCCGTCGTGTGGCGGGCTGCGCAGTCTCGGCGCTTCTTCTCTGGCCGTCGGGCCACGACGACCAGTTGCACCAGCCGGCGCGCCGAATCTGACTCTACAGCGCGAGCCGCCTTGAATTCGGCCCTGACCTGCGGCCACGCCCCCGCGCTCCAGCGCTCGTGCAGCATCGCGTGCAGGACGCGGTTGATGTGGAGTCAGGGGTGCCCAGAGGCGGGCGTCGGCGCGGTCCGCCTCGCCTAGTTGACCCCGCTGGTTGGTCAGACTGTCGCGACAGGCGCGCGATCCGATGTAACCGGTTGAATCTTCTAACCGCTGACCGCCGGCACCCGGATTGCGTCTCAACCGGATTAACCACTCGATTCTACCCTACGACGTCGGGATCGTCGGCGCTCCCGGCACTCTTTTCTCCAACGTTTTCAGAGGAGGGACCATCGTGCCCAATGTAAGTCTGAGCTTCCTCAACAGAAGAGGAAAGATAGCGAAACAGGTCTGCAGGATCTGCCGCGAGCTTGCCGAGCTGAAGACGGAAGGCCTCTGCGCCGATTGCGCTCGGGTCAAAGCGCAGATCCACTTGCATATCACTCAGCGGCCGGCCGACGGCGACTCCAGCAAACAAGCGCAGCAGTGTAAACGTTCTGGCTGCCTATGCGCCCCATGCGGCAAGAGAATTGTTGATCTTCATCCGTTCCACCCTTCCGATCCTGCAGGAGCGCAGGGACGAGAAGTCCACTTTCATCCGCGATGTCACGCGTTGTGGCTAGAGGCCGCGAAGGGATTCGGCGTCGGTCCGTAAATGGCGGCGCCCTTCCTGACCCCTTGGGCATATTCCGATTCGCTTGCTCGGTTGCACGCCCATTGCGATACGTCGCTGCCCAAAGCAGCCCATGAGTCGCCTGCTCCCTCGCTGAACCATCCCTCCCACAGCACCCACACGCCCTCCGCGTAGGCCGTCGCAGCCGAGGTAAGTAGATAGAACACGACGCGGTGGCAGGTTGATCCACCCTCCGGACACGAGCACGGACGTTCTTGCCGCCTGGGGAGACCGTACCGTGACCTCCCATTCCCCGGTCTCATCGGCAAGCCGGTCGCCGACCTTCAGCTGCATAGGCAGCACGCGGGTCGTGCTGGAAGACGGGGGTTGTCGCGGCGTCGGCAACGGCAGTTGCCCGCCCGGGGTCCCAGAGCGCGTGTCGATGGAGCTCACCGGGCACCAAGACCCGCAGTGTGTTCGACCGCTACGACATCGTGAGCGACGCGGACAAGCGCGCGGCCTCCGAGCGGCTCAGTTTGGGCATGTTTTCGGGCATGACCGGGGGGTCCGCGGTAGAATCACGTGCTGCAACTGTGCGGACTTCTTAGGATCGGCGGTGTAGCTCAGCGGCAGAGCAGGGGGCTCATAAGCCCCGTGTCGGAGGTTCAATTCCTCCCACCGCCACCAACTCTACAGACGCATCACGAGGCAGGCGACATCAGCGAAGGGTCGCCTGCCGCTTCTCTTGATCAGGATCCCGTCGAGGAATGTGCGGACGCCTTCATTTCCTCAGCTGACCCTGCCTCGAGCACGTGAGCGCGTTATCGCGGCATCCGGCTCGGCCTTGTGATACCGTCGCCGGCTTTCGCCAAGGGAGGAGAATACGATGACACCCATGATTCCCTGCACGAACCAGGTGATGGCTCAGATGGACGCCCGACATCGAAGGATCATCGCGGTCATCATGCCTCCCCCCGATACCCCCGCCGGTCACCCGCGGCGGCCAGATGCCCCCGATCGGCAAGGCTCTAGTCGTCGGATGTAAGATGTAAACTGAAAGAGGGGGGGACCGTGGACGGGACAGCGCAAGGACAGCGCCGGCTCGCGTTCTTCTGGATCACGCTCACGGCACTTTCGGTGGCCGCGTGCGCCAGCAGCCACGGCCCCGTGGCGAGGGCAAAGCTCACGCAGGCCGAGCGGGCCTTCGACGAGGCGCAGCAAGCGAGCGCCGCCATCAACGCGCCCACCGAGCTCAAGGCGGCGGAGGACAGGTTAAAGGACGCCAGGGAGTCCGTCGCCCAAAAGAACTATTCGCGCGCGATTCGGGCGGCGGAGCAGGCGTCGGTCGATGCCGACTACGCCCGAGCTCGGGCCGCCAACTACCGCATCAAACAGATGGTCGATGAGATGCGGCAAAGTATCCGCGTGCTGCGTCAGGAGATCGAGCGGCTCCCGCAGTAGCGCCGCCGCTCGGAGGTTCAGGTGATGATCCAGCCTTCCATCCAGATTCGCCGCGCAGTGGTGGCGCTCCTCCCCGTGGTCTTGATCGTCGGCTGCGCCTCATCGAAGAAGGAGCACGCGACGAGAGCTCAGCTCGAGCGAGCGCGGTCCGCCTATCGACAGGCCGAGGCCGATCCGAATGTGCAGGCCTACGCCCAGCTGAGGCTCGGGGAGGCCCAGCGGGCGATCCAGGCGGCCGAAGCGGCCAAGGATCTGGAGGAGAAGCAGCATCTCGCCTACGTCGCGGAGAAGAGAGCCATGATCGCGTCTATCGCCGCCGCCACCACAAAGATGGAGCAAGACGCGCTGCAGCTAAGCCGGGAGTCGTCCGAGGTGCTCCTGCAGAAGCGCGATCGCGAGCTCAAGGCGGCACTGGCCCAGGCTCGCCCCCGCGCGGCGGACTCGAGCGCCCGGGAGGCCGAGCAAGCGCGAATGCAGGCCGAGCAGGCCCGGCTTCAGGCCGAGGAGGCGCGTTCCCAGGCCGAGGCCGAGGCGAAAGCCCGCGCGGCGGAGCAGGCAAAGGCCGCCGCGCTCATGAAGGAGCTCTCGGAGCTCAGGGCGCAGCAGACCGATCGCGGCCTCGTGCTCACGGTGGGCGACGTTCACTTCGCGGCCGGCAAGGCGGAGGTCGCGCCGGGCGGGCAACGGAGCGTCGACCAGCTCGTCCAATTCCTCAAGACGTATCCCAGACGCCGGGTGCTCATTGAGGGGCACACCGACAACACTGGAAACGAGGACTTCAACGTCAAGCTATCGCAGCAGCGGGCCGACGCCGTGCGGAGCCTGCTCGTGGCGCGGGGCATTGCCCCCGAGCGGATCGCGACCAGGGGCTACGGTCCGAAATACCCGATCGTGGAGAACGACACGCCCGCGGGTCGCCAGCAGAACCGGCGAGTCGAGGTTCTTGTCCTGAACGAAGCGCCGAGCGCCGACGGCGGAACTCGGTAGCGCGCGTAGCTCGTGCGAGTGGCCTCCGACCGGCCGTCGCGGGGATCAACGACAGTTGCTTTGCCGCACCGCGGACCGTCGCCGTGGCCGGTCCGCAGCGGGTGTTGCGGGCGCCGACCTGAGAAGCGGCTCATGCGCGACCAGCTCCCGCACCACCATGAGGTTGGCATCGAGGCCATGGCAATCCCCTCCAAGGCAGAGTGCGCATCGCGCGGCGGCGGAGCGGGGTGGGGATCACTTGAGGTGGGGTGGAGTCGCCGCTGAGACGATGATCAGGCAGAACCGGCGGTCAAGTCAAATCGGGTGTGGCGAACCGCTAACGCTGAGGCTCTGCTCCAACGTGAGAGTGGTCACTTTCGGCGTGAATCGCACAACCCTGTAGCCACCGAGGGGAGAACTCGCGCCTTTGCGAATCCGTCGCGTGCTCACGCCTCGGCGCTCGTCGGTAACGGGGCCCTGCGCCGATCGGCGGTCACCCACCCTACGGTCCACAATCACCCTAACGCCAGGCACACCCGCGAGCCGCCTCTGGAGGTGCTCGTAGAGAGCGCTGTCTTTTCGGCGAACGACGACGAGCAACTCGGCATCCGGAAATGATCGGGATGGGAGGGCTTCGAGGACCTGCTCCATGTGGACCACGCAGATGCCGTGTGTCGGTCCCAAGTCCTCCAACGATTCGCGCTCACCCAGGTAGCCGGGCTTGCCCTCACTGCAGCACCAGGCACAAAGGACCTTCATCGTGGTAATGCAAACTGCCAATGCCGTGCCATTCGATACCTGGCACCAGCGGAGATCCGGCAACTGACCAGACGACTGAGAGCAGGTGCGAGAGCGGACCAGCGCCGCGAAGGGGCGAGCCACAAAGACTCCGGGACGTAGAGACCCCGCTGCGTGGATCATTCCGACAGACCGACGAACTAAATTGGCGCCGTCAATGGAGTTCGGACGGAGCTGATGCGGCTCGAAGTCGCCCGTAAGCGAGACGAGCTCCCGAGAAGCTCCGCACGCGGCGAGCTACGGACTGGCCAAGGGCCGCGCCGGGCCCTCGGCCGAGCCGCCGTCGAAATCTCTGAAAGGCGAGGATGCAAGAGGCGTCGGTAGCCGCGCGCCGGAAGGAGTTACCGAGTAGAGTTTACCTTCCCATCGAAAGTTTGGAGGGCGGCCTCCGGCATGGTGCGCCTGAAGCCGAGACTAGGACTCCACGTTGGAGTGGTCGAAGGGCGGGACGTTCAGGGGATCGACCGAGCGTTTGGCAGCGTGGCCCCGAGCCGCGCGAGCGCGATACGCGGTTGCATTCCTGTGGAGCCAGCGGGCGCACATTGCCAGCCCCTCCGACCTCCCGGTCCAGCAGCCCACCAAGGTCGTTGCTGGTGCGGGCTGACGAGATCATCCAGTGATCCAGTACGATAGCGTCTGAATGACGTGCACGTTCGGGGCTGAGATCGTTCGAGCATTGGAGCCGGTCGCCTGAGTCTCTCTGCTAAACTTCCCGGCACGTTGAAAGCGGCCGTCGTCGGGTCGTGCGGGTTCGCCCTCTTCCTGGGGGCGTGCGCCATCACGAACACGCCTCAGCAAGACTTGGCCTATGCGCGGTGGGCGAAGTGCAATGCGCCGTTCGTTCAGCTCGAGTGGGTTGCTCTCGACGGCCGGATCACATTTAGGTTCTCCACTGAAGGGGGCCGGCAAGAGGTCCTGCAATGCCTCGCCGAGGCTGGCCGCACGGGGCCGCCGCTTCCCGAACCCGTGGGCGTCCGTCCGCCGGGAGGCCCGTGAGCGACCAACGCGGCCGACTCCCCGTGGCGACGCTCGGCTTCGCCGGGCTTCCGATGCTGTCGTATGACCGTGCCCTCTGGGAGCTGCGTTTCTGGCTCGACTCCTTGGGCCGGCATCAGCGCGATCGCCACCGGCATGGCGCGTCAGGGCTACGATCTCCAGCTCGCCCGTTACGACGAGCGGGGCTGGCGGGCCACCTTCTACCCGACCGGGATGGAGCACTCGATCACGAGCGCCACGGCCTCAGCGTGGGAACGCACGCCGTGGCTATTGAGCAAGAGGGGCCAAGGTGCTACCCTCCCCTGGCCGACCACTGGAGCACTCGGGGTGACGCAAGCTGGCGTCGTGCCCCCATGGCGTCCGGCCGATCGTCCCCTTTTACATCGGGGATGCTCCAATGGCGGAACTGCAAACCGCGACGTGCCCGCACTGCTCTTGGAGGATCTCGCCGGAGGACACCATCGTCTTCGGCTACGGGCTGCTGGGCCATCTCGATTGTCGGCGCCCTCGTGTTCTGAGCGCCGAGGAGCGCACGCTCCTCTTCGTCTACTGTCGGGAGCACCAAGTCGCTGAGTGCTTTACATGCGCCGGAAAATTCCGCCTGCGAGAACTTGCCTCACAGGATCCGTTCGGCGTCCACTTACACGCGTGCCCTTGGTGTCGTCGGGATCTGACCGACAGCGTCCGTGTGCATCTCTACGGCTGCGTGACGCTGCCAACGGAAATCCTACGCAGGGCGCAGGCGACGCGCGAGGCAGTGCAACGTCTGGTGAAGCAAAGCCACCAACCGGGCGATGCTGCGGATGTGCTCATACGAGAGGCTGAGGCTGCGCTCCGCGCGCTCCGGGAGCGCATGCGTCAGTCGGCGAACCGTCGCGTTGGCTGATCAGCGGCGCGAGAGGGTTCTACCGATGGAGCTTCAGGTCGGCGACCGTTTCTCTGACGAGACCGGGGAGTGGGAAGTCGTCGCTCACCCATACATGGGAGCGGGAGGCAAGATCGCCTATGCTCGCGTCAGGAGGGTTGATCAGCCCGCTGTCGTCGATGTGCAAAGCTGGAGCGCCCACGAGCGTATCAGCGTGAAGCGGACGTGACAAAGCGAGTCCTCATCGTCGACGACGCGCCAAACGTGGTCGGGGTGTTGCGGGAGTTCTTCGCACGCTTCCAGCACGGGCACGCTTACGAGATCACATCAGCGGGTTCGGTTGCTGATGCGTGCGACATCCTGCTACGGGGAGCATTCGATCTTATTCTGCTCGATATGGTCATTCCAGGGATAGGCGACCGCTGGAAACAGGGCCTCAACCTACTGAAGCGCGTCCGCGATCTTGGTGTGAAAGCGCCAGTCCTGATGATGAGTGGGGGTGGGGGGGACGCCCAGAAGGCCGAGGCGCTGGTCGCGGGGGCCGTCGGTTATCTGCGCAAGCCGTTTGATCTACGCGACCTAGACCGTTCCGTTGCTCTCGCTCTCGGTTCCGGCCCTCGTGCGACTGGCGGTTGAGCGCCACCGCAATGGCCAAGAGCGCCACGGTGGCTAGGTGGCTTGCCACGACCCCAAGAACACGCCCGACCGGGGTCTCCACGCCCGGGAGTGTCAACCTCTGAGGCTAGGTGCAGGCAGGCGACGCCAGCACAGGGCGGGACGGTGTGCTCGTAGAGCCGATTAGAGGACTTGCCACATCGCTCGGATCACCCGATAGACGTGAGGCGACGCGAAAGCGACCGTGAGAAAGCCGGCCAAGATGGTCAGTCGTCAGCGGCGCCGAGGAACCTCGCGGGTCTTGCCGATGGAGCTTCGAGTCGGGGACCGCTTCTCTGACGAGATCGGGGAGTGGGAAGTGGTCGGCCGGCCGCAGACGTCAGCAGCAGGGAAAAACGCTCAAGTGCGCGTCCGGTTGGTCGCCCAGCCCACGGTCACCGAGACCCGACTGTGGGGCGCGCACGAGCACATCAACGTGAAGCGAGCATGACCTGGGCCACGCTATTCTTCGGTCTCGGCTCCGGCCTCTTCGCCCCCAGCGCCTCGTCACCTGGGACCCGGAGACCCGCGAGTTCCCGTGCGTCAAAGGGCCGAAGGGTTCGCGACGTGGCAGGAGGCCGATGAGGCCGGACGCTTCCTGCGCCCCGGTGCATGGCCCATGACCTTCGCGGATCGCCCCGCTGGCCGCGAGAGACTTACTGCTTCTGCACGACCACTCTGCCCTGGGAGTTTACGAACACGCGGTAGCGGCTTCCATCCTGGCATGTCGCGACATAGTCGTTGTCGCCCTGTCGGGCGGCGGTGACCACCTGCCCACACGGCTGACCTTGCAGGGCGATCACCGCGGTCAAATCCTTGAGGACCGCCGGGTCGTCCGCCGCCAGCGACAGGCTGGCGAAGAGCGTCGCCTGCAGCACGATCGCGGCCAAGGTCGTCATTCGTTTACTCATTGCTCCTCCAAGTCGAATCAGAGATTCTCGAACTTGGCGGGGTCCGCCAGAAGATTCCACAGCGCCTCGCGCGACGTAGAGATGTCGCGGGCGAGTGTCGGGTCCTTGTCTTGCAGCAGCGCCAGCACTTTGAGTAGCAGCAGATCGTACTGCTGCCGTAGCTTCGCGAGAGCAGCTTTGTCGCGCCCCTGGTGGAACGTCCGGAACTGCTCCAGGAGGTCATCGACCTGATTCTTGAGCGAGAGCTTCGTGAACACGCCGATCGCGTTGGTCTCGCGAAGTCGCTTTTCGAGAGAGGTCAGATCGAGCGCGGTCGAACCTGCGAGCGCCCCGGGCCGAGCAGCCGCGCTTTCCTGAGGGGCCGTGCTTTGTCGTGGAGGCGTACTCTGCCGCGGGGGCGAGCTCTGAGGTGGAGTCGGGCTCTGCCGTGGGGGGACGCTCTGCGGCGGGGGCGCGCTCGGCGGTGGAGTAGCGCTCTTCGGCAGGGTAACGCTCTCCTGCGGAGTAGCACTCTCTCTCGGTCGAGGCAGCTCCGCAGGCGGAGGCGAGGCAGGCCCCTTGGCCGTCTCGGCAGGTGGTGGAGGGGCCTCCGTGGCGCGCCGGCTCTCGGCGTCCACTGTTGACGGCGTCTGGGGGACGGGCTCCTTCTTAACCAGCCCGTCCGATGTAGAACCGCCCCGCGGAGCACAGCCGCCGGCCTGGATGAGCCAGACCAGGAGACTCACTGCCACGGTCGCCGCGGTGCCACGCATCTTCACTGCTCTCCCCAATTGTATTAGGCCGTCTGGGTGCCTTCCTGTATTCACCACTATTCACCACCGCCGCTGGTCCACCGGGGAGTCGTGCGGCTCGGGCACGCTCACACACCGCGGCCGGACCCTCGAGGGCTCGAACCTCGGCCCCGACAACCGCGTTTACATCATTGTCCTGACCCGCACCCATAGCGTCCAGCAGCGCGTCAAGTCCCCCGCGCTGGCGAGTCAGGAGTCTCTGTCCTCGATCCACGCCTTCGCCATCCTGACGGCGTAATCATCGGCGTCGCGAGCAGCGCCGAACGTCACACTAAGCAATGCCAGCATGTCGTGTGTGTAGAACCTTCCGCCTTCGCAGACACTCACCCACGCTCTGGGACACCAGCGATTGCCGTCCGATTTGTAGGATCGCGACTCGATCTGCCACCCCTTATGCTCAGTCACGCTCATGTAGGCCACTCCTCGGACCTCGTTTTCTTTAAGCGCGAAGCATCAGTGCGCTCAGGACACCCGGTGGCGTCGCCAGCCGGAGCATAGGACGTGAGAACCAGGCCGCAAAGTTTTTAATCTGATTCTGCTCGTTCAGGACGACGCCACGATGGTGGCGCGATGAAGAGTGGACTGGACGGTGACCACGCCTGTTGGCACGTCGGTCACAGCCGACTGCCGCACGGGGACCAAGAGAGCCGGGGTTCTGCGCCGCACCTCGTCCAAGGGCCTCGACGCTCAGGGCCCACAACGCCATCGGCGTGGACCGCGACGGTGGAGTCTGGCGCGGACGGATCCAATGGGACCGGGCCGGCGAGGAGTTCATCGGGCGCTTGGCACCGAATCGCTTGACCGAGGCACTCCTCGACGCTGGCCTCCGGGTCCTTCACGTCCGACCCCGCCGAGACGCCGGAAATGATAATGTCTCCTCTTCGGTGGTGGGTGATCCGTCAAGTTCGATTCCTCCCACCGCCACATACTCGTTGAGGTGGAGCGCATGACAGACATTCTGGTGGAGCACGACGGGCCGATTGCGACGGTCGTCTTTAACCGGCCGGCGATGCGCAACGCGATCAGCCTGGCGATGTGGACGGAGATCGCCCGCCTGACGGAGGGGCTGGGGAAGGACGAGTCGGTCCGGGCGATCGTCTACCGCGGCGCCGGCACCGTGGCGTTCGCGTCGGGCGCCGACATCTCCGAGTTCACGGAGCAGCGCAAGGACACGGAGAGTGCCTTGCGCTACAACGCCCAGACGGGGGCGGCCTACACGACCATCCGCGAGTGTTCAAAGCCGACGGTCGCGATGATCTTCGGGTTCTGCATGGGCGGCGCGATGGCGGTGGCGATGGCCTGCGACCTGCGATTCGCGGCCGAAGGGGCGAAGTTCGGCATTCCGGCTGCGCGCCTCGGCATCATCTACGGAGCGGACTCGGTCGGCCAACTCGTCGATCTCGTCGGCCCCGCCTACGCGAAGGACATCCTGTACTCCGCGCGGACGATCGAGGACCGGGAGGCGCTGGCGATGGGTTTCATCCAGCGCCTCCTGCCCGAGGGCGAGCTCGAGCGCTACACCTACGACTATCTCCGGAAGGTCGCCGACAATGCGCCGCTCTCGGTGCGCGGCGCCAAGGTGACGATCGAGTCGTACCTGCTCGGCCTCACCGAGGAGCGGCGCAAGACGCTCAGGGAGCGGACCATCGAGGCGACCGAGAGCGAGGATTACAGGGAGGGAACGCGCGCGTTCCTCGAGAAGCGCGCGGCCAGGTTCCAGGGCCGCTAGCGCGAAAGGGCGTGCGCTTCGAGTTCCTGACTTCGACGCCGCTCTCCCCGACCGAGGGGAGTGGGACGTTCGTCGCCCTCGACGGTCTCACCCGCGGCCTCAGAGATCTCGGCCACACGGTCGCCATCCGGCCGCTCACGGCGCGCACCGGCTTTCACACGCTCGACAGATGGGTCTACAACGTCCGGGTCGCCCTGAGACCGCCCGCCGCCGACGTCACGGTCGGCGTCGACCTCGACGGGTTTCTGTGGGCGCGGCGGCGCCGGCGCGGTCCCTTCGTCGTGATGCTCAAGGGAATCATCGCCGACGAGCTCCGGAACGAGCGGGGTTGGGTGCGGGTGCTGCTCTCGGTGCAGGCCCGCTGGGAGCGGTCGAACACCGCGCGCGCCGACCGGGTCGTCGTGCCGAGCCGCTATTCGGTGTCGGTCGCCCACGACGTCTACGGCATTCCGGACGCGAAGCTGGCCATCGTGCCGGAGCCGATCGACCTCGCCGACTGGCGGCGCCGCTTCGCCGAGGCGGCCGGTGCGCGGGCGACCCGCCCCACGGTCCTGGCAGTGGCGCGGATGTATCCGCGCAAGCGTCTCGACGATCTCCTGCGGGCCGCGTTGATCCTCCGCGAACGAATCCCGGACGCTCAGGTCCGCATCGTAGGGGAGGGTCCGCAGTCTGCCCGGCTGCGAGCGCTCCACCAGGAGCTTCGGCTGGGCGACGGGGCGGTTCTGCTCGGCGAGGTGACTCGCCCGAGGCTCGCGGTAGAATATGCTAGCGCTCACTGTTTCTGCCTTCCGACCGTCCAGGAAGGGTTCGGGCTGGTCTTCGCCGAAGCGATGGCGGCCGGATTGCCCGTGGTGGCGTGCCGTGCGGCGGCGGTGCCCGAGATCGTAGAGGACCGGCGGACCGGCTTCCTGGTGAGCCCGCGGAACCCCGGCGAGCTGGCGGCTGCACTGGAGACGTTGCTGATGAACGAGAATCTTCGAGAGGACTTCGGCCGGGCCGCGGCCCAGCGGGTCGAGGCGTTCGGTCTCGAGCGCGTGGCGCGGCGGTTCCTCGAGACGTTGCCATGATGGAGGGCCACCGCGCGGCGAGCACTCGCCGCTTCACGTTTGCAGCGGGCCACCGCTACTGGGTGGAAAGCTGGTCTCGCGAGGAGAACGAGCGCTTCTTCGGGCGGCTCACGGTCCCGCACGGGCACAATTATATGCTGGACGTGACGGTGCGCGGACCCATCGACCCCCAGACCGGCATGGTCATCGACCTCGGCGAGCTCAAGCGGGTCGTGGGTGAGACCGTCGTCGAACGCTTCGACCACACAGACCTGAACGCCGACGCGTTGTTTCGCGGCCGCGTGCCGACGACCGAGAATCTCGCGATCGCGGTGTGGGAACTCCTGGCTCCGAAGCTCGGCGCGGACCGCCTCTGGCAGGTCCGGGTGTGGGAGGACCCGACGCTCTTCGTCGATTATCGAGGGCCGGATGCTTGAGCTGACGCGCGTCTATCACTTCAGCGCGGGCCACCGTCTCGCGAGCCCGAGCCTCTCGCCGGAGGCGAACGCCGCGCTCTACGGCCCGTGCTACCACCCCCACGGTCACAATTACTACCTGGAGGTCACCGTGACCGGTTCTCCGGACCGTGTTACGGGCATGGCCGTGGACCTCGAGCGGATCGACGGCGTCGTGCGCGAGCGGGTGCTGGACCACGTGGACCACCGGACCCTCGAGGAGGTCCCGGCACTAGCGGGTGTCGTCACGACGGGCGAGGGGCTGGCGCGAGCGTTCTGGCGCCTCCTGGCTCCGGCCATCCCCGCGCGGGCGCTCCGGCGCGTCACCGTCGTCGAGACGGCCAAGAATCGATTCCAGTACGAAGGTGAGGCTTCGTGATGACCGAAGAGGGAAAGATCGCAAATCTGGTCGCCGAGCTCCTGAAGGAGCTGGGCGAGGACGTGCAGCGCGAGGGCCTCGACAAGACGCCCGAGCGCGTGGAGAAGGCGCTGCGCTACTTCACGTCGGGCTACGGACAAGACGTGAAGGAGGTCCTCAACGGCGCCATGTTCGTCGAGGAGTACGACGAGATGGTGATCGTGAAGGATATCGACTTCGCGAGCCTCTGCGAGCACCATCTTCTGCCCTTTGTCGGGCGGTGCCACGTGGCGTACATGCCGAACCGCAAGATCATCGGGCTGTCCAAGATCCCGCGGCTGGTCGAGATGTTCAGCCGGCGCCTGCAAGTGCAGGAGCGGCTGACGACCCAGATCGCGAACACGCTGAACGAGGCGCTCCAGCCGCGCGGCGTCGCCGTGGTCGTGGAGGCGATCCATCTCTGCATGCTGATGCGCGGCGTGGAGAAGCAGAACTCGAAGGCGATCACCTCGGCCATGCTCGGCGCGTTCCGCGACCGGCCCGAAACGCGGGCCGAGTTCATGGAGCTGATCAAGTCGAGTCGGGGGCTTCACATTTGAACGCCGCCGGGGGCGCGCTCAGCGGGCAGGTCGCGATCGTCACCGGTGCCGGGCGCGGGATCGGGCACGCCATCGCCATGGCGCTCGCGCGCGAAGCCGCCACGGTTGTGCTCGCGGCACGCACGCGGCAGGAGCTGGCGGCCGCCGCGGCGGCGATCCGCGAGGGCGGCGGGACGGCCCTCGCCATCCCCACCGACGTCACGCAGGATGCCGCCGTCGAGGCGATGGTCGAGCAGGCCAACGCTGAGCTCGGACGCGTCGATATCCTGGTCACGGCCGCCGGCGCCGCCTCCTTCGGTCCGGTGGTGGGCACCAAGCCGGCCGACTGGGACGCCATCCTCGCGGTGAATCTCCGCGCGGTGATGGCGTGCTGTCGCGCGGTTCTGCCCGCGATGATCCGCCAGCACCGAGGCACGATCATCAACATCGCGTCGGTCGCGGCGCGGCGGCCCATCCCGGGCGCCGCCGTCTACACGGCGACGAAGGCCGGCGTGGTCGGCTTCAGCCGTGTCCTCGCCGAGGAGCTCCGCGGCGACGGCGTGCGCGTCGGAGTCCTCGTGCCGGGTGCTGTGGACACGCCGCTCTGGGACACCATCGGGAACTCGCCGGCTCGTAGCCGGATGCTTCGACCCGAGGACGTTGCGCGGGCGGCGGTTCTGATGGCCTCGCTCCCACCGGGCGCCTCTCTCGAGGAGCTGACCCTGATGCCCGCGGGCGGCATCCTGTGACACCCCGCGGGTGGCATCCTGTGCTACGATAGCGACGAAGCGGCTCGAATCCGGAAACGCTCGCCAGATCGGGAGGATCAAATGGTTACGATGACCGAAACGGCCGCAAAGAAGGTCTCCGAGCTCCGCCTCGAGGAAGGCAAGCCCGAGTGGGGGCTCCGGATCCGCGTGGTTGGCGGAGGCTGCTCCGGAATGTCCTACGAGCTCGGCTGGGAAGACCAGCCGGCGGCGGACGACAACGTGCTCGACGCGCAGGGTATCAAGGTCTACATCGACAAGCACAGCGCACCCTATCTCGAGGGCAGCGAGATCGACTTCGTGGACAACAGCATGATGGGCGCGGGCTTCGCGATCAAGAATCCGAACGTGAAGTCCAGCTGCGGCTGCGGTCAGTCGCACCGCTTCTAAAGCTTCCGTCAGCCGCCGTGCGCGTCCGGGTCCGCCTCTTCGCCCGGTACCGTGAAGCCCTGGGACGCGAGCGGCTCGAGGTCGATCTTCCCGAGGGCGGGACCGTCGAGGCCGCCTGGTCGGCAATCGCCGACCGTCATCCCGAGCTTGCGCCCTACCGGCCGTTCACGCTGTTCGCCGTCGGACAAGACTACGTCTCTCCCGACCATCGCCTGCGGCCTGACGACGAGCTCTTTCTCTTCCCGCCCGTCAGCGGCGGGGGTGCCGGCGCCGACATCTACCGTGTCGTGACCGAGCCGCTGTCTCCCGACGCGATCGCCGCCGAGGTGGACGACCCCGGCGCCGGCGGCATCGTCATCTTCTCTGGCGTCGTGCGGAACGAGACGCGCGGCCGCCCGGTGAAGTTCCTGGAGTACGAGGCGCACGCGCCGATGGCCGAGGTCAAGATGCGCGAGATCGGCGAGGCCGTGCGCGTCCGCTGGCCCGGCGTCAGGCGCGTGGCGATGCTCCACCGCATCGGGCGGCTCGAGATCGGCGAGGCGAGCGTGCTCATCGCCGTCGCCGCCGCGCATCGCGGCGACGCATTCGAGGCGTGCCGGTACGCGATCGACACGCTCAAGCGCATCGTCCCGGTCTGGAAAAAGGAGCACTTCGAGGACGGCGAGGTCTGGGTGGGTCTCCAGGGCGGGTAGTCGGGTGGCCCCGCGCGACCAGATGGAGTGCACCATTCGCCGCCACGCAATGCTCGCGGGCGGCGAAACCGTCTTGGTCGCAGTGTCGGGCGGCGCCGACTCGGTGGCGCTGCTGCACCTTCTCGCCGGGCTCGCACCGGAATGGCGTCTCCGGCTCCACGTCCTGCACGTCGATCACCAGCTGCGCCCCGATTCGTCCCGCGACGCCGACTTCG
>QHSV01000259.1 GCA_003221655.1 Candidatus Rokuibacteriota bacterium | reverse complement strand
TACTATTGCCAGGGGCGCGGCGTGCCTCACGACCAGGCTTACGCCGAGATGCTGGACCAGATCACGCTGGCGGAAGCACTCGGCTTTGGCGAGTGCTGGTTCGCCGAGCACCATTTCACGGACTACTCGCTCCTGCCGAGCCCCAACGTGATGATCGCGGCCGCGCTCCAGCGCACCACGCGGATGCGCTTCGGCAACTACGTCAACGTCCTGCCGTTTCATCATCCCCTGCGGCTCGCCGCGGAGGCGGCCACGCTCGACAATCTCGCGCGCGGGCGATTCGACTTCGGCATCGGCAAGGGCGTCCGGCCGGGCGAATTCACCAAGCTCGGGTTGAGCTTCGACGAGGCGCCCGCGATGACGGAGGAGGCCATCGAGATCCTCCTCAAGCTCTGGCGCGAGGACACCGCCTCGCACGACGGGCGGTTCTGGCGGTTCCCCGAGCTGAGCCTGCGGCCGCGCGCGTACCAGCGGCCTCACCCGCCGCTGCACATGGTGGCGAGTCGGCCCGCGTCGGCGGCGCGCGTGGGCGCGCGGGGCTGGCCGGTAGCGATGCACTTCACACCGACGGACGTCGTCGCGCGCTGCGTGGAGGAATACCGAGCGGCCCTCGCCGCTCGGCCCGAGACTCCCGGCGACGGGCCGTATCGACCGCGGCTCCTGCTCTGCCGCGAGACTTACGTGGCCGAGACGCCGGCGACGGCGCGGGCCGAAGGCGCCCTGGCGCTCCAGGGCTTCTGGTACCTGTCGTCCCTGGCGGCGCCGCCGCTCCCGCGCGAGTATTCGGACGCGCGGCTCAAGGAGCTGACGGGCCGCGTGTGGGGCGGGCGGACCTACGACGAGCTCGCGGCCGTCGGCGGCATGCTCATCGGCTCTCCGGGAGAAGTGGCGGACAAGGTCGCGGGGCTGGAGGCGATCGGTATCGACACGCTCCTGCTGGTGTGTAGCTTCGGCGGCTTGTCGCACGCGCAGGTATGCCGCTCGCTCGAGCTGTTCGCCGAAGCGGCGATCCGCCCGCGGACGGCCCGTCGGTCCGGTCAGGCCCCGCCGACGTAGCGCGTGATGTGATACGGGATGTGGGCGAGGCCGGGGCAGAATCGACCGACCACCGTCGCCAGCCGCTCGTAGAGCTCCTTCCCCGGCGCGTTGAGCCGGGCCAGACGTTCCCGCGCGGCCTCGGCCTCGCGGGCGAGCGCGGCCACGTCGATCGTCGTCAGCCGGCGATCCTGCACGATCATCCGGCCGCCGATCATCACGTGCGACACGGCGCTGCCGTCCTCGGTGTGAACGAGCTGGTTGGTCGGATCATTGAGCGGGATCCAGTTGACGTGCCCGAGGTCGAGAAACACGATGTCGGCTTTGTAGCCAGGCGCCAGCCGGCCAAGGCGGCCCTCGAAGCCGAGCGCCTGCGCGCTGCCCTCCGTCGCCGCGCTCGCGACCTCTTCGGTCGTCACCCAGCGCTCGAGGTCCGGGCGCTGCGCCTTCGAGACGAACGAGGCCAGGCGCATCGCCTCGTACATGTTCAGGTTGTCGGAGCAGTTGGCGCCGTCGGTCCCGAGGCCGACGTTCACACGACGCTCGAGCATCGCCCGCATGTCGGCGAGCCCGTTGCCGAGCCGCATGTTGCTGCCCGGGTTGTGCGCGACGGAGGCACCGTGGGCGCCGAGCCGCCGCATGTCGTCGCCGTCGAGCCACACGCCGTGGGCGACCGTGAAGTGTGGGCCGAGCACGCCGAGGTCGTCGAGATGGCCGGTCAGCGTCTTACCGTAGCGCTTGAGCCCGACGATCGCCTGCACCTTGGACTCGGCGACATGGGTGTGCAGGCCGACGCCGTGCTCCCGAGCGAGGTCGGCGCAGGCGCGGATGAACTCGTCCGAGCAGTGATGCGGGATCGTCGGGGCGACGGCCAGGCGCACCTGGTCGCGATCGAGCTTCCACTCGTGCAACGCCTTCCGCATGTTGTCGACGCTCGTCTTCCACGGCGCCAGGCGGAGCTTCTCGACGTCGTGCTGCAGCGGCGGCGGCAACACCTCCATGAGACCGGGAATGGCCTCGAAGAAGGTGCGGTCGGCAACCATCGGGGCGACGACGGCGCGCATGCCGACCGCCGCGTAGGCGCTGCCGACTGCGCCGAGCCCTTCGGCGGTCGGCGCCGGCCACTCCAGCGGAAGGTCGTAGCAGGCCGTGCAGCCCTTCAGCACCATCTCCACCGCGCCGAGCTTCGCACTCAAGTGCTTTTCCTCGAGCGAACGACCGCCACTGATCCACGGTCCGGCCGTGAGCAAGAGCTCGAGCGTCCAGCGGTCGCCCATGCCCTTGGCGAGGTTACCGTGAGCGTGGGTGTGAGCGTTGATCAGCCCGGGATGGAGGAGCTTGCCGCGCGCGTCCACGACGGTCGCGTCCGCCGGCGCCGCCAGTCCGGGCGCGCCGATCTCGGTGATGGTGTCGCCGGTGACCAGGACGTCGCCCGCGTCGGCGCGATGGGCGCGCGCGTCGAGGAGGAGACCGCCGCGGATGATCGTCGCCAGCAGAGGCTCCGGGCCGCTCAGCGCCGAGCCTTGGCGTCTCGGATCGCGCGCCAGACGCGCTCGGACGTCACCGGCATGTCGACGTGGCGTACGCCGAGCGGGGCCAGGGCGTCGTTGACCGCGTTCAGCAGGGCGGGCAACGCGCCCACGGTGCCGGCCTCCCCCACGCCCTTGGCACCGAGCGGGTTCACCTGTGTCGGCACCTCGTGCGAGTCCACATCGAAGAGGGGCATGTCGTCGGCGCGTGGCATCACGTAATCCATGAAGGACCCCGCGAGTAGCTGAGCCGTCGTCGGGTCGTAAGTGAGCTCCTCGAACAGCCCCTGACCGAGGCCCTGGACCACGCCGCCGTGGATCTGTCCCTTCACGAGCATGGGGTTCACCATGCGCCCGACGTCGTCGACGACGGCGTGGCGCACGATACGGACGCCCCCGGTCTCCTCGTCGATCTCGACCTCGCAGATCTGCGACCCGTTGGGAAACGTGACGGCGGGCGGCGTGAACGCCGCCTGCTCGCTGAAGCCCGGTTCCATGCCCTGCGGGAGCTGGCGCGGCACATAGGCGGCGCGCGCGACGTTGGCGAACGTCACGCCGCGGTCCGTGCCCGTCACCGTGAACTTCCCGTCGCGATGAACGATGTCCTCCGGCGCGGCCTCCAGCAGACGCGCGGCGATACGCCGGCCGCGCTCGATCACCTTCTCGGTCGCGCGCGTCACGGCGGAGCCGCCCACGGTGAGGGCGCCCGAGCCGCCGTTGCCGCGTCCGGCACCGAGCGCATCGCTATCGCCCCAGAACACCTGAATGCGCTCGGGCGGCACGCCGAGCCGGTCACTGACGATCTGGGTGAACGCCGTCTCGTTTCCCTGGCCCATGGACGTCGAGCCGGTGAACAGCGAGACGGAGCCATCGGGATTGACCCGCAGCTCGGCGGTGTCCGGGTTCATGGCGGTGTAGGGTCCGCCGGCGACCTCGACCGGGTTGGCGATGCCGAGGCCACGCAGCTGGCCGCGCTGCCGCGCCTCGGCGCGGCGCTTCTCGAACCCGGCGCGGTCCGCGAGATCGAGCGCCATGTCCATGCCGCGGCCGAAGTCGCCGCAGTCGTAGGTGAAGACGAGGCCCGTCTTGAACGGCATCGCCGTGGGCGGGATCAGATTGCGGCGGCGCAGCTCCACCGGATCGATCTTGAGCTCGAGGGCAGCCACGTCGATGACGCGCTCGATGGCGTACGTCGCCTCCGGGCGCCCGGCGCCGCGGTACGGCCCGGTGGGCGTGGTGTTCGAGAACACGCCCGTCGTCTGGAGGTGGATCGCGGGGGTCGTGTAGACCCCGGCCACGCCGCCGACGTTGTTGGTGCCCGGGCCCGCGCTCCGCGGCGTGAGGTAGGCGCCGACGTTGAGCGTGATGGCCACGCGCAGCGCCAGGAATTTCCCGTTCGCGTCCAGGGCCAGCTCGGCGGTCGAGACGTTGTCGCGGCCATGCTCGTCGGTAACGAACCCCTCGCGCCGATCGGACGTCCACTTGACCGGGCGCCCGAGCCGCTTCGCCGCCCAGAGCACCAGCACAGGCTCGGGATACACGCCGCTCTTCATCCCGAAGCTTCCACCGACCTCGCCGGTGACCACGCGCAGGTGGCTCTGCGGCACCCGGAACACCTGGTCGGCCAGCAGCGTACGCAGGCCGTGCGGCGCCTGGATGCCCGTGTGGAGCGTGTAGCGTCCGGTGCGCCGGTCCCACTCGCCGACAGCCCCGCGCGGCTCGAGCGGCGCGGCGGCCACGCGCGAGACCATGAAGTCGAGGTGGGTGACGTGGGCCGCGCTCGCGAAGGCGCGCGCCACCGCGTCCTTGTTGCCGGCCTCCCAGACGAAGGCCACGTTGTCCGGCGCCTCCGCCCAGACGGTCGGCGCCCCCGGACGAGCGGCCTCGGCCGTCGCCGCCACGGCCGGCAGGGGCTCGTAGTCGACGGCGACTAGCTCGGCCGCGTCGACCGCTTGCTCGGTCGTCGCGGCGACGACGAGCGCGACG
>QHSV01000258.1 GCA_003221655.1 Candidatus Rokuibacteriota bacterium | reverse complement strand
CGGCCGAGCTTGGCGGCCTCCGCCTGCTCGAAGGGAATCTTGAGCTGCTGGGCGATCGCCTGCGTGTAGTTGTTCCCGCCGAACGGGATGTCGCGGGCGAAGATCGTCGAGCCGCCACGCACGACATTGGTCTTCATGATCGAGGCGCCGATGTCGATGAGGGCGACGGTCTCGCCGCGATCGCCCGGGTTGTTCAACTCGAACTGGTTGCCGAGCGCGAAGCTGTCGACGTCCACGATCGCGGGGGAGAGGCCGGCGTCCTCGACGACCGCCGCGTACTCGAGCACCTTGGACTTCTTGACCGCGACCAGGATCAGGTCCAGCACGCCGTTGTGCTGTCCGACGCTCTGGTAGTCGAGGAAGACCTCGTCGATCGCAAAGGGCACGTGGTGCTCGGCTTCGAGCTGGACAACGTCGCCGACTTCCCGGGCCGGCACTTCCGGAATCTGGACCTTCTTGATGATCAGTTCTCGGCCGCAGACGGCGATCGCGCAGCTACTGCTCTTGAGTCCCGCCCGGGAGACAGCGCCCCTGATCGCCTCCACGACGGTCCGCGGGTCCTTGATGGTGCCGTCCGCAATCGCGTCAGGGGGCAGTGGTGCGAACCCGAATGCGGTGAGCGTGTAGGAACCGCCCGACTCCTTGAGGTAGACCGCCTTCACCCCGCTCGAGCCGATATCGAGGCCGAAGATTTCCGGAGACTTTCGGAAGAGCGCCATATTAAACGCCTTTCTCCATGGCAACAGTAGTATAGGGCGGCGCTCGCTGGGGGGGCCAATATTTTCCACGTACTACATTCGGTAGCCTAGTGGGCCCCGGCCCCCAGACCATGGAATCTGGAACCGGGGCGGGTTTGTCCAGCGCCAGGCGAGGTCGAAACCCGGTCGACGACGCCGTTGGCCCCGCCTCGGGGCGCAGGGTCGTTCAGCCGTCATGAACGTCTATTGGTCGGTCCAGCCGTAGGTGGTCACGAGCCGGCGCCCGAGCCCGGTCTGCACAAGATCCAACGTCTCTCGGCTGTACAGGATGCGGGTTGTGCCCTGGATGTCCGCCTCGAGGTTCGAGGCACCGTCGTCGTGCAACTCGTTGATCACGGTGGCCCCGTACACCGACTGGGTCCCGTCGCCCCGGTACCGGATGCCGACGTTCGTGCCGCTGACGATGATGGGCCCGTTCCACCTGAAGTTCCCGCTGATCTCCACGTTGCCGTTCTCGATGATGAGAATGCCCGTGCCGGTGCTGTCGCCCGAGATGATGAGGGACGTGTACTGGGTGCTGATGCCGGACAGGGTGCCGCTGACGTAGACGATCTTCGGGCGCGAGGTCGTGCCCCAGCAGGTGGAGCTCTTGACGTCGGTCGAGCACGTGGACCCGATGTTGCTGATCGAATGCGTGTTGCCGGGGCTGGTGTTGATGGTGATGTCGGCCATCGACCTCACGGGCGCGAGGAAATCGGTGATCGCCTGCGACGTCAGAGCACCATCCGCCTGGATGGTGCCGGCTCCCTGCGTCGTCGCGCCCGCGTTGGTCTCGTCCCTCCCGCGAACGTTGTTCTGCTGGCTGTTCCCGAGGGCGTTCTCGACCTGGACCGCGAGAGCCGGAAGAGTGCCGTTGACCGAGATTCCGTAGACGGCCGGGGCGGTGCCGGTTGGCGCGCCCGGATTATCGGCCATTTTCGTGTCTCGCCCATCGATCACGACGCTCGGCCCGATGAGGTTGACGTCGGCCTGGATGCCGGGGAAGGCGAGGGCTGCATTGGTCGCAGGGACCCCGGTTTTCGCGACAACCACGGTGATCGTTCGCGTCGTGTTTCCGATCGTGCCGGTGGAGGTGACGATGACCCTGCAGTTGGCATCCAGCGTGGCGGTGCCCGCGACCTCGGCGCAGGGGCCGGTGGTGGTGTCGAGGCCCATGCCTGTCAGCTTGTCGTCGCCGGCGTTGCAGTCGTTGCGGATCCTGACCGTGAAGGTCCCGTGCACGCGCCCGAGCCCGGGAAGGCTCGAGTTCGCGGCGCCCAGGACCGCTCCCTGAAGACAGGTCGCGCCTGCCAGATAAGTATTCCAGGAGCTCACGTTCGTCGCCAGCGTGTCGTAGGCGTACTCGATGCCGGCCTCGGCCACATACCGCGCGCGTACCGTGTCGTTGTGGTTACGCGAGATCTGAGGCTCGAACGCGCTCACCGAGAGAATCGCGAGCGCCAGCCCCGTGAGGGTCAAGAGGACCATCAGAGCGAGCACGAGCGCCGCGCCACGTTCGTCGGTCTTCCAGGGCATCATGGCCCCTCAGGTCCGGGACGCGAGCACGAAGAACAGGTCGACGCGACGCTCCTCGTCGAGCGCACCCCGGGCGCTGATCGGCCTGTAGAACACGGTCACCTTCACGAGCTTGCAACTCGTAGTGAAGGGCCCGCCGGGATTGTTCGAGATCGTGGTGGCGCGCCGGTGCGATCCTATCGTGTCCGTGCCGGTGCAGCCGGCGCCGGCCGGGGGACAGAACTCCGTCGTCGTCCCCGGGTCCAGGGCGGCGTTCGTCCAGTCGACGAGTGCGATCGCCCTCAGTTGCTCCACCTTCTGCTCCGCCAGAAAGGTCGCCGTCGTCTCGCCCCTGCCGGTCTCGATGCCGGTGACCGCATACTGCAAACCCATCGCCACCGCGATGAGACCGGTCGTTGTGATGAACGTCGCGACGAGCACCTCGATGAGGGTGAATCCCCGGTCGTGTCTCCGCGAACGCATCGTCTCACCTGCGGGCCTCATCGAACGCTGACCCGGCCGGAGGCGGCGACGACGACCGTGCGCGTCATGTTCGTCGCCGGGTCCCTGATGGTGTAGGTTCCGGCCGGGCTGGCGGAGCCGAGATTGGTGAAGACGACCTGCGCGGTAGTCGTCACCTGCAGGGTGCGCGGATTCGAGGTCCGGATCAGGCCCGACCCGTCGGTCCCCGGACCGGTCCAGATCGTCCCGTCACAGCCGCCGGTTCGTAGCCGAACGTTCGTGCCGGCGACCTCGACGCACACCGTGGTGCTTCTTGAGATCGCGAGCTGCCGACCGAGATTGATCGCGCTTGCCAGCTCGCGCGCGCCGCCTTGGAGGGACGACGTGCGCCAGTAGCTCACGAGCGCAGGCGCGGCGAGGACCGCGAGAAGGCCGATGCTCGCGACGACCAGTAAGAGCTCTCCGAGCGTGCCCCCCCGTGTGTCGTCGACTTTGGCAGCGTGCCGTCCGTCGGCTGCGTTCACCGGGCCCATGAGCCCTCAGTGAGGCACCGGACGCATCCGGCGACAATGCCCGAAGATCGATACAGCGCCCGGAGTGGATCGGCCCGAGACGCCCGCTACCTATAGCGAATGGGCTGGCGGGGGTCGATCAGGAGGGGATCAGGTGTCGTCCTTCGGGAAGTCGTCGCGCGCGGAGAGGCTGTTCTGGGGACCGAGATCGAGCTTGAGCGTCTCGTCGGGCGGGATCTGAACGCGCAGGCGCCAGATCGGACGGCCGGCGACGCGGTTGGTGAGCTTGTAGCTGCCCGGGGGGATCTTCGAAAACTCGAAGCGCCCCTGCTCGTCGGCTCGGCGCACGTACTGATTTCCGGCCGTCGGCGTGCCATGGATACCCTGGAGGAAGAGCTGGAGCCGTGCCGTTTGGACCGGGCCATCGGGCCAGTTCACCTGTCCGCTCAGGCCGCTCGTGCCCGGTGCGCTGCTGTCGACCGCTGCCGCGTCCCGCGCGTTGCGCACGCCGCCGCCACGCTCGGCGAGCCAGCGCCGCGCTGTCTCGGCCTCTTCCGAGCCGGCGCGGGCGTTCGCGAGGACCCACTTGAACTCTTGCTCCGCCGCGTCGCTCAGGTCGAGGTACGTGTCCGTGATCGCGAGATAGTAGTGCAGCTCGAGAATCCCCGGTTCCTTGCCGAGCGCCTGACGGAGGAGCGGAGCCGCGGCCGCCCAGTCCCCTCGCTGGAACGCGGCTCGGGCGAGTGCGGTGACGTCGACGTCCCCAGGCGCGGCCGTTGGCGCCGGCGCGGAGCGGCCGCAGCCCGCCAGCGCCATGAGCGCGAGAGCGACGGCGAGGCGGAGCGGTTTCACAGCAGGTTCCTCAAGCGCAGATGCGCCTCGAGCGCCGCGCGCTGGTTTTGGGGCCCGGCGCCGGCCGTCGCCTGCTCGCTGCGCGTCTGGATCCGGATGTGCAGGCTCCGGACGGCGCCGGCGGTGGCGGTCAGATCGCCGTTCGTGTCGAGACACCAGAGCCGGAGGGCCTCGACGCCGGGGGTGATGTCCGTCGTCGTCCCTCCGGATATGCGCTGCAGGTTGGTGCCGGTCAGGATGTACTGGACCGGCGTGCCGGCCCAGTCCGTAAACGTGATACTCGAGGCCCCACCGCCTGACGGAATCGGTCCCGTCCCGCATCCCGCGCCGAGCGTGGTGACGCTCTGCGCGGTGCGAAGCTCCCCGGTCAGCGCGTCAAGGGCCCAGCGGGCGTTTTGCTGCGTCTCGACGCGAGCGGCGCCGGTGATGTACGCGAACTGTCCCTGCTGCTGAATAATGAGGAGCGCCGCCATCATCATCGAGAGGACCGCGGCGGCAACAAGGATCTCGGCGAGCGTGAAGCCGCGCTGGTCACGGATCATCGCTGGGCCACCATCCACTCGAGCCGCACCGTGCGCGTCCGACTCGTCGCGCCGGGTGACCCCGAGCCCTGGTAGGTCACAGTCACCGTGATGAGCCGAGGCGCTGCCGTCCCCGTCCCCGGTACCGGCGTGTAAGTGAAGCCCGCGCAAGCGACGGCTCCGCAGTCGGTGATCCGCGTCGTGCGGGCGTAGCCCGGGAATCCGGCGACCGCGCTCTCGTCGGGGAACGTGACGTTCGTACCGGGGACGTAGGTCTCGCT
>QHSV01000257.1 GCA_003221655.1 Candidatus Rokuibacteriota bacterium | reverse complement strand
GAGGCCGTCGCCCCGCCGTGGATGACGGTCCTCCACAACTGCGACTGTCACACCTTCGAGCAGGTCGTGAAGCAGCTCCAAAAGGCGATCGGCTGCAGCGAGGCCAGGGGCTGGGAGCTCGCCTGGCAGGTGCACAACACCGGCAAGGCCGTCGTGAAGGTCGGCTCGGAGCCCGAGTGCGTGCGGGTCGGCAACATCCTCGCCGCGATCGGTCTGGTCGTCACGGTGGTGCAATCGTGAACTCCCATCGGCGCCGAGCCCCTACATCACCGGGCTGATGATCCAGGGAGCGAACTCCTCCTCGCCGACACCAGAGAGCTCGCTCTTCGAGCGCTTATGGGTGACGGCGAGGACGCCGTCGATGCTCGGATAGTCTTTCTGGACGGCGCGGAAGCGGTCCTTGACGAACTGGCTCGCGCTTGAAGCCGTCGAACGTTCGCATCGCCTCGGGCGGGTGGAAGACCACCGGCCGAACATCCACCCCGACCTCGTAGGGGTCCGCGCCCAGCTCGCCGATGCCGAGGTTCTGCGGGCCACCTTGTGGCCGGGCTTGATGTGCTGGCGCACCTCGATGCGGTGCCCGCCGTCGTCGAGCACGGTGCCCGCCATCAGCTCCGCCTTCGCGACCGCGACGTCGTCCTCGGGCCGCAACACGACCGCCTTCTCCGCGAGCGCGTATGTCGCCATCGGATGCCTCCCCCGTCCAACTATATCGGGTTGCCAGAGGCCATCAAGTATCGTGCGCTGTTGCGGGTCGCCGGTGTGCAGACCACGGCAAATCGCGGCAACATGCGACGCCTGTGAGGAGACCATCACAGCGGACCAGGTAATGATGGAGGTTGGTCTGTTGACCGGTGAAAAGCGGTCTTTGTGTTTCCACGCCGACTGCTTTCAGCTATGGAATGCGGAGAGGCAAACGAAGCAGTCGTAGCCTCCATTGCGTTTCACTCCGCTCCCTCAGCGCGTCTCGCGCGGCGCCCTGAACGGCATGCCACGGCGTGCGTTCCCACGCTGAGGCCGTGGCGCTCGTGATCGAGTGCTCCATCCCGATCGTGTAGATCCCGCCGTCGAGATCGACCCACTCGAGCTGAACGAACGGCGCATTGCACTTCGCCCACCGCGCATAGGCCAGGTCTTGCTGAGGCGTGCGCACATACTCCTTCTCCTTGTACCCGATCGCAGGTATTCGGTGCTTCGCCGCGATGTCTGCGATCTGTCTCGCATTAGAGATGCGGACGCCGGCGACGTTGACAGCGGACGGAAATGGCGCCCACACTCCCAGGGAGATTATGCGATTGTGGGGCTGATCCAGTTCGTAGCCCGCTAAATCAGGCAATCCATTGAGGCGGAACTCCTTGCGGTCGGCTCGCGAAGCGTCGAAGCGGTCGATGACGACGGCTCGTCGGGCCGCTCGTGTCTTGGCGCGATGGATCGCGCGCCAGGAGGGCGCCGTGCTTGTAGCGGCCCTGGGCGTCTTGCTGGCCCTATTGGGCTTCATAAAAATCGCGGAGGAAGTTCTCGAAGGCGACATGCCCGACTTCGACGATTGGTTGCTGTTGCTACTCCGACGTCCTGATAACCCTCACATTCCTGTTGGTCCACAGTGGCTTATCGAGGTGGCGCAGGACATCACGGCCCTCGGAGGCCGCACAGTCCTGATCATCGTCATTCTCTCGGCCGTCGGATACCTCGCGCTGGAGCGCCGACACGGCGCGATGTGGCTGGTGGCGGTTGCCGTGGGCGGTGGGAGCCTGCTCAGCACAGCGATGAAGCATCTCTTTGCCCGAGGCCGTCCCGACATCGTCCCGCACCTCGTCGCCGTCACGTCGCCGGGCTTCCCCAGCGGGCACTCGATGCTGGTCGGCGTGCTTTATCTCACGCTGGGCGCATTACTCGCTCGGTTCGCAGCCCGGCGAAGAACCAAGGCGTACATTCTCACCGTCGCGATCCTCGTCACGTTCCTCGTTGGTAGTAGCCGTATCTACCTCGGCGTGCATTATCCGACCGACGTTCTCGCTGGCTGGTGCGCCGGCCTCGCATGGGCGCTCGGCTGCTGGCTCGTGGCCCGCTACCTCCAGTATCGCGGCGCGGTCGAGAAATCGGACTTAAACGAAACAGCGAAAGGATGAACCCTCCCGTGAAATCTTCGCCCTGCTCCCGGAGGACGTGGACCTCGAACGCGGCACGATCCTGATCAGGCGCACGTGGAGCCGCGAGCGCGGCGGCCCGACCAGGACCGGGCGCGAGCGCAGCGTCAGCTTTCCGCATCCCATCACGGAGACGACGAGCGAGTGGCGCCCGGGCGTGACCCGACCGGCTTCCTCTTCACGCGCAACCTCGTGCCGTCGCCCCGGCGCACGAAGCCTGACACTTCAAGCGGTTAGGCCGGATGGGCCAACTATATCGGGTTGGGTCCCTGGATGCGGAGCACCACCGGGGGCTCCGTCTCGAGCTGGATCGTCGTGTGGTCGATCCCGAAGCGCGCATGCATGACGGCGTGGAGCGTCTCCAGCAACCGCTCGCTGTCGCGCACGTCGTCGACGACGGCGTGGGCGCTCATCGCCTCGCGCCCCGACGTGAGCGTCCACACGTGCAGGTCGTGCACCCGCCGCACGCCCGGCACGCGGCGCATCGCGTCCTCGATCTCTCCGAGGTCCAGGTGTGCCGGCGTCCCCTCGAGCAGGACGTTGACCGCCTGCCGGAGGAGGCGCCAGGTGCGCGGCACGATGACGAGCGCGATCGCCCCGCTCGCGAGCGGGTCGGCGAGCGTCCAGCCGGTCGCGACCACGATCGCCGCGGCCATCACCACGCCGATGGAGCTCAGCGCGTCGCCGAGCACCTCCAGGTACGCTGCCCGGACGTTGAGGCTCGCCGCCGCCGCGCCGTGGAGTATCCAGGCGCATGCGAGATTCACCACGAGCCCGACTGTCGCGACCGCGAGCATGGGGCCGCCCAGGATTTCGGGCGGCGCCAGCACGCGCCGGTAGGTCTCGACCAGGATCAAGCCAGCGACCCCGAGCAGCACGATGGCGTTGACGAGCGCGGCCAGGATCTCGGCGCGGTAGTAACCGTAGGTCTTCGCCGGCGTCGGCGGGCGCGTGGCGATCCAGATGGCGAAGAGGGCGAGCCCGAGGCCGGCCGCGTCGGCGAGCATGTGGCCGGCGTCGGCCAGCAGGGCAAGGCTGCCCGACCACAGAGCGCCCGCCACCTCGACGACGAGGAATCCGCACGTTAGGACCAGGGTCGCCGTCAACCTGCCTCGGGAGCGCGCGGCGGCCGTCTGCCGGTGCGGAGGCGCCTCCATCGTGCGGATCCTAGCAGGTTGCGAGCAGATCCGGCGGTCTCAGTCGCGCTTGTCGACGTCGGCCACTGTGAATCCGAACAGGATCAGCACCGTGAACTTGTCGAGCTTCGCGCGCCCGGTTGACGCCGGTGGCGCACGGGTAATGACGTCGGTCTTGCCGTCGAATTCGTAGAGGCGTAGCTCGGCCTGGCCCCGGCTTTTCTGCCACTTGAAAATCGCGATCTCCGGAACCGGGATGCTCATGAGCGGCGCCTGGAAGGCGGGGATCCCGATCAAGGTCTGGTCGCTGTCGGTCCCAAAGACGGACGCGAAGGCCTTGACCTTGAGCTCGGGGGACTCCGAGGCTGTGCGCACGCCGTGGGCGCGGAGCCAGGTGACGATGAATTCCCTGACGAAGGCTTCGGGGCCCGCCTGGAGGAACACTTCGACCGCGACGCTCTGGCTCTTGAGCCTCTCGATGTCCAACCCGGCCAGGGCACGCTCGAGGGACCGGATGAGCAGCTGCTGCGTGAGGCCGGAGGGCTGCGTCGGGCTCGGCACGGGCGACAGCGTGCAGCCGCCGAGCAGCAGACAAGAGAGCACAGCGCTCACGCGAAAGTTGGTCACGTTCCACACCCCTCCCGGCGTTCTTGCTAGAATTCTATATGCATCAGGATCGAACAGTCATCCTGCAGGGTCAGCGGTTTCACTACACCGAATGGGGCGAGGCGACGGCGCCAGCCCTCGTCCTGCTCCACGGCGTCACCGGCCACGCGCGCACCTGGGACGACGAGGCCGGCGCCCTCGCCTCCCGGTATCGCGTCCTGGCCCTCGACCAGCGGGGCCACGGCGATTCCGACCCGGCGGCCAACGGCGATTATACGGTCGCCGCGATGGCGGGCGACCTCGCGGCGTTCGCCGACACCCTCGGGCTCGCGCGCCTCTCGATCGTCGGGCTCTCGATGGGCGGCCGCGTGGCGATCGCGTTCGCCGGGCAGCACCGGGCCCGGGTGGAACGGCTCGTGGTCGTAGATATCGGCCCGGACATCTCCGAGGCGGGTCGCATGCGCGTGGGCACGCTTCTGGCCCTGGCGCCGGAGCTCTTCACGAGCCTCGAGGAGGCGATCGATTTCGGGCGCGCGACCAGCCCGCGCTACACGGAGGCCATGCTCCGCCACCGGGTCCGGCACGGCACACGGCCGGTGCCGGGTGGCTTCGCCTGGAAGTACGACCGCGCGCTACGCGATGCCGTGCGCTCCGGGACGTGGCGTGACCCGATCGATCTCTGGCCGCTCTGGCGCACGATCGCCTGCCCCATCCTGCTCGTGCGCGGCGCCGACTCCGACGTGCTGTCCGCTGAGATCGCCAGGCAGATGCTCGCAGAGAATTGGGCGGCGCGGCTCGTCGAGGTGGCCGGCGCCGGGCACACCGTGCCGGGCGATCAGCCCGCCGCCTTCCGTGCGCTCCTGGACGAGTTCCTGGCCGCCTGAGGAATCGCCGCGGTCAGCGGTCTCGGAGCTTCCGCGCGGCCTCCGCGCGCCTCTGCTGCATGGCGCGCGTCTCCTGGTCGGAATAGCGCTCTTCCGTCCACGGGTCGGCATGCATGTGGTAACCGTTCTGCTCCCAGAAACCGGGCGGGTTGACGTCGAGGAACTCGAACCCCCGGAGCCACTTGGCGCTCTTCCAGAAATAGAGCTTCGGCACCACCAGGCGCATCGGGCCTCCGTGGTCCGGCTCGAGGTCACGACCGTTGTGCTTGATGGCCAGCAACACATCGTCCTGCACGAGGTCGGCGAGCGCGATGTTCGTCGTGTAGTCAGGGTCGGCGTGCTGCATGACGAACGTCGCCTCGGGACGCGGCTTGGCTCGACTCACGATCTCCCGGATCGGCACGCCCTCCCAGACGTTGTCCAGCTTCGACCAGCGCGTCACACAGTGGATGTCGGACGTCACCGTCGCCCGCGGCAACTTCAGGAACTCCGGCCACGTCCAGGTCACGGCGCGCTCGACCAGACCGAAGCAGCGGAACGTCCAGCGGGCGGGATCGAACCGCGGCGTGAGGCCGTACGTGAGGACCGGCCACTTGGCCGTCAGCGTCTGTCCCGGCGGGACTCGTCCGGCGAGTGCGGGATCGACCTGCTTCATCCGTGACCTCCGTGACGTCCAGAGCTCATCGAGCAGCTTCGCCATCGCGCTCCACTATACAACGCCCGCCAGAAGCTTTTCGGGCCGGGCGGAGCCGGGCCGTATAATCGTGGAGACGCCGCGCCCGCGCGAGGCTCGGAGCGCCGGCTGAAAGGACTGGACGGGATGAACGGGGAACGAAAGCTGGCGCTGTTCATCGACTTCGAGAACATCGCCCGCGGTGTGAAAGAGGCGCAGTACAAGGCCTTCGAGATCAAGCTGGTGCTCGAGCGGCTGCTGGAGAAGGGCAAGATCATCGTTCGGCGGGCCTACGCCGACTGGAACCGGTTCACCGAGTACAAGCGACCGTTCCACGAGTGGGCGATCGAGCTGATCGACGTCCCGCAGTCACGTTACAGCGGGAAGAACTCCGCCGACATCCGGATGGTCGTCGACGCCCTCGACCTGGCCTACGGAAAGACGCACATCGACAGCTTCGCGTTGGTATCCGGCGACTCCGACTTCTCACCGCTCGTCTCCAAGCTTCGCGAAAATGACCGCTATGTCATCGGCCTGGGCGTCAAGTCGTCCTCCTCCGATCTCCTCGTGGCCAACTGCGACGAGTTCATCTTCTACGAGGACCTCATCCGCGACACGAAGAAGACGACCCTGCTGCGAGGGCTGCCCGAGAAGAAGGCCGAGGCCATGGCCCAGCTCATCGACGCCATCCAGGCCCTCCAGCGCGAGAACAAGGAAACCCTCTGGGGCTCGATGGTCAAGCAGACGATGATCCGGAAGAATCCGGCCTTCAACGAGTCCTACTACGGGTTCTCGACCTTCTCGAAGCTGCTCGAGGACGCGGCCAAGCAGAAGATCGTGACGCTCGAGCGCGAGGAGAAAAGCGGCACCTACGTGATCACGGCACTCACGGAAGAGGGCGGGCGCGCGGCCTGAACGTCTCGCGGACCACCCGTTTCATAATCGGCCGAGCCGCCCGCGATCGCTGACGAAGACCGTCAGCGCCCAGCTCACGACCGAGATCAGCAGCGCGCCGAGGAATGCCGCCCGGAAGTCCTGGACGACGAACCCCGGAACGATGACCGACGTCAGCCACAGGCAGAACGCGTTCAGCACGAACAAGAAGAGGCCGAGGGTCAGGACCGTCAACGGCAGCGTGAGCAGCAGCAGCCCGGGCCGGACCACTGCGTTGACCAGCGCCAGGACGAGACCCGCCAGGAGCGCGGGCCAGACCGGCCCGTCTCCGAGCGTGATGCCCGGCACGACGCGGGCGGCGAGATAGACCATCACCGCGTTCACGATCACGCGCGCTACGAAGCCCACCGGGCCCTACCCGCCCAAGGGCGCGATGAGCCGATCGATCGACAGGAGCCCTGCGCCGCCGATCAGGATGGACAGCGCCATCGCGATCAACACCAGGTTGAACTCGTAGCCGTGCCCGTGGCCCGGCGACAGCGCGAAGTTGAGGAAGAACCCGTGCTTGGCATGGACCTTCGAGACGGCCACCAGCATCACCACGATCAGCCCGAGGGCCGCCGGCCGCACCAGGAATCCCACGATCATCGCAAGACCGCCGAAGCACTCGACGACCGCGGCGATGGCCGTGGCGGCGGGAGGAATGCTCATCTGCCGGAACCCGGCGATGGTCGCCGACAGTCCCCGCCCGCCGAACCAGCCGAACGTCTTCTGGGCGCCGTGGGCGAAGAAGACGATGCCCAGCGCGACCCGGACCACCAGATGAGACCACGACGGAAACGTGCCGAACACGAGCTCGACGAGGTCTTCCATGATTTCTCCCCGCCCCGTTGCGATGGGCACGGTCACATCGTATCCTCGAGCCGTGAAGCGCGAGTCCTTCTTGTACTCTCGCCGGTCGGCGCGAGTGTACTACATGTACTACAGGTGGTTTTGCGTGGTGCCCCTCCTGCTGGTCGTGCTCGCGCTCGGCGCGGCGAGCGCCCCCGCGCAGGTCGAGCTCACGCCGCACCCGAGCATGGTCAAGGGCCCGCCTGGCGCGCCGGTGACGATCATCGAGTTCTCCGACTATCAGTGACCGCACTGCAAAGCGGTCCAGCGGTCGCTGGCCCAGATTCTCCATGAGTACGACGGTCGCATCCGACTCATCTTCAAAGACCGACCGCTCGCGATGCACACCTTTGCCCGCCCGGCCCACGAGGCGGCGCGCTGCGCGGGCGCCGACGGTAAGTACTGGCCGTACCACGATCGGCTCTTCGAACGGCAGCCGGCGTTTCGGCGTGTCGACCTGCTGCTCTACGCAACCGAGCTCGGTCTTGATCGCGACGCGTTCGCCCGCTGTGTCGACGAACGACG
>QHSV01000256.1 GCA_003221655.1 Candidatus Rokuibacteriota bacterium | reverse complement strand
CTGGCGATCGACGATGTGCCCGTACTGCGGCGTGGGCTGCGGGCTCCTGGTGCAGGTCCGCGACGGCCGCGTGACGAAAGTCAGGGGCGATCCCGCTCATCCGGCGAACCTCGGCGACATCTGCGCGAAAGCCGTGCACCTCCCACCGATCCTGGGAACAGCGGACCGCCTCCTTCATCCGCAGATCCGCGTGCGCCGCGGCGCGGAGCTCCAGCGCGTGCCGTGGGAGCTGGCGCTCAGGTTCACGGCCGACCGAATGCGAGAGATCATCACGGCGCACGGACCAGACGCGGTCGGCTTCTACGCGTCGGGCCAGCTCCTCACCGAGGAGTACTACCTCGGCTCGAAGCTCGCGCGGGGGTTCGTCGGCACCAACAACTTCGACACGAACTCGCGGCTCTGCATGGCCTCGGCGGCGGCGGGGTACGCGCGCTCCCTGGGATCGGATGGCCCGCCGGCGTCGTACCAGGACATCGATCTCGCCGATTGCTTCCTGCTGCTCGGCACCAACACCGCCGACTGCCATCCGGTGACCTTCAAGCGGATCAGGCGGCGAAAGCTCCAGGCGCCCGACGACGTGACGGTCATGGTCGTCGACCCGCGCTGGACCGAGACCGCCGACATCGCCGACCTCCATCTGTCGCTGCGCCCCGGCTCCGACATCGCGCTGCTGAACGCGATGCTGCACGTGCTGTGGCGCGAGGGCCTCCTCGACACACGCTTCGTCGCCGAGCACACGACCGGCTGGGAAGGCCTGCGCGCGGTGATCGAGCGCTATCCGCCCGAGCGCGGTGCGGCCCTGACCGGGCTCTCCCGAGAGGTCATCGTCACGGCCGCGTTGAGATTTGGTCGGGCGCCTGCGGCGCTCTCCCTGTGGTCAATGGGGATCAACCAGAGCCACGTCGGCACGGACAAGAACGCGGCGATCATCAATCTGCACCTGGCGACGGGCCAGATCGGCCGTCCGGGCGCGGGGCCGTTCTCGCTGACCGGCCAGCCGAACGCGATGGGCGGGCGCGAAACCGGTGGCCTCGCCCACCTCTTGCCGGGCTACCGGCTCGTCAGCGACGCCGCGGCGCGCGCGGCCGTGGAGCGTCACTGGGCGATCCCCGCCGGGTGCCTGCCGGCGACACCCGGGCGCTCGGCGCTGGAAATCTTCGAGGGCCTCGCGAGCGGTGAGGTGCACGCGGTGTGGATCATGTGCACCAACCCAGCGGCCTCGATGCCCGATCTCGACCTCGTCGAGAAGGCGCTGCGGCAGGCGGAGCTCGTTGTGGTCCAGGACGCCTATCACCCGACGGAGACGACGCGCTTCGCCGACGTGCTCCTGCCCGCCGCCCAGTGGCCCGAGAAGGACGGGGTGATGACCAACTCCGAGCGGAGGCTCACGTACCTGCCGAAGCTCGTCGACCCGCCGGGCGAGGCGCTACCGGACGCCGTGATCCTGACGCGCTTCGCCCACGAAATGGGCTGGAAGGAGGCGTTCCCATGCGCGAGCACGGCCAAGATATTCGACGAGTTCGCGTCGCTGACGGCGGGAACCGTCTGCGATTACTCCGGGGTGAGCCACGTGCGCCTCCAGGCCGACGGCCCAGTGCAGTGGCCCGTGCCCGCGCCCGACCACCCCGGCACGACGCGTCTCTACACGGACGCCGTCTTCCCGACTCCCGACGGGCGCGCGCGGTTCCTCACCGTCGAGCACGCGGAGCCGCTCGAGAGGCCCGACGCCAGCTTCCCGCTGATGCTCACGACAGGTCGTGTGCGCGACCACTGGCATACGCTCACGCGCACCGGCAAGTCCCCGGCGCTCGTCTCGCGCACGCCCGAGCCGATCCTCGAGGTGAATCTCGGCGACGCGCGGCGCGCCGGCATCCAGGACGGAGATTTCGTCGAGGTCACGTCCCGCCGCGGCAAGGTCGTGGCCCAATGCCGCGTGAGCGCCGCCATCCGCGAGGGCACGTGCTTTCTGCCGTTCCACTGGGGCCGGCAAGCCGGGTTCTACAAGAGCGCCAACAACCTGACGCTGAGCGGTCGCGATCCGGTTTCTCACCAGCCGGAGCTGAAGGCCTGCGCCGTGCGCCTGCGGCGGGTCGCCGAGTCGATCACATGAACAAGATCGAAGCGCTCAAGGCCGAGCGCGACGGCCTCGACGTCGCCGAGGATCTCGTGCGCTTCGCCCGCGAGGGGTGGCGGACCATCGCCGACGACGACAAGGAGCGGCTGAAGTGGGTCGGCGTGTTCCACCGGAAACCGACGCCGGGCCACTTCATGATGCGCATCCGGATGGCCAACGGCATCGTCACCGCGGCACAGGCGCGCCTGCTCGGCGAGATTACGAAGGCGACGGGCCGGAACATCGCCGACGTGACCACGCGACAGCAGATTCAGCTCCGCTGGGTGACGATCGAGGGCGTGCCGGACGTCATCGCGCGCCTCGGGGCGGCGGGGCTGTCTAGTTTACAAACCGGCATGGACAACATTCGCGGCATCGTCGGGTGCCCCGCGACCGGCCTCACCCCGCACGAGCTGTTCGACACTGCGCCCATCGCGGCCGCGTTCCAGCGGATCTTTCTCGGCAACAAGGCGTTCACGAATCTGCCGCGGAAGTTCAACGTCACGATCACCGGCTGTCTCGAGCACTGCACCGCCGGCGAGACCCAGGACATCTCGATGACGCCGGCGATCGCCACGCGCGATGGGGCGGAGGTCGCCGGGCTCAACGTCGCCGTCGGCGGCAAGCAGGGATCGGGCGGACCGCGGTTCGCGACCGATCTCGACGCCTTCGTCGCTCCCGGAGAAGCGGCGGACGTGTGCGCCGCGATCGCCCTCATCTTTCGCGATCACGGCCCGCGCGAGGCGCGAAGCAAGGCCCGCCTCGCCTTCCTCGTGGACGAGTGGGGAGGCCAGCGGTTCCGCGAGGAACTCGAAGCGCGCCTCGGGCGCGTGCTGCCGCCGGCCGGGCGCGACGCGCGCGGGGCGACGACCACCGATCACCTCGGGATCTTCCGCCAGCGGGAGCCCGGCCTGAATTACATCGGGCTCAAGACGCCCGTCGGCCGCGTCACCGGCGACCAGCTCGTCGAGCTGGCGCGGCTCGCCGAGCGATACGGCCGCGGCGAGCTGCGCTTCACGCCGTCGCAGAACGTGCTGATACCGCACGTCCCCGACGCGCTCCTGGGGCAGCTGACGCAGGAGCCGCTGCTGCGGGAGCTGCCGTATAACCCGTCGGAGATCCAGCGCGGTCTCGTCTCCTGCACCGGCACCGATTTCTGCAATCTCGCTCTGATCGACACGAAGACCCGAGCGCTGGCGCTGGCGCGCGAGTTCGAGCGGCGGCTCGAGACGTCGCGCCCGCTGACCGTGCGGTGGTCGGGCTGCCCCGCCTCCTGCGGTAACCACCACACGGCTGACGTCGGCCTGCAGGGATGCAAGGTGAAGGTGAACGGCCGGATCGTCGACGGCGTCCACGTCTTCGTCGGCGGCGGGGGCGGGCGGGAGCCGCGGGCCGCCGAGAAGATCCTGGAAGACGTGCCGTGCGACGAGCTGCCGGAGGTGCTCGACCGCCTGATCCGGTTCTTCCCGCGCGGTCAGCGGCGGAAGGAGGAGGCGTGAATCGGGGATTCGTCTCGTTCGTCGGCGCCGGCCCCGGCGATCCCGAGCTGATCACGCTCAAGGGGTTGCGCCGGCTCCGCGAGGCGGAGGTCGTCCTGCACGACCGGCTGATCCCCCTGCCGCTCCTCGACGAGGTCAGCCCGGGCGCCACCATCATCGACGTCGGCAAGGCGCCCGGCCGTCCCTGTGTGGGCCAGGGGCACATCAACTGGCTGCTGACGGACTGGGCGCGACGGCGCGAGCGCATCGTGCGGTTGAAGGGCGGCGATCCGGCCGTCTTCGGACGCCTCGGCGAGGAGATCGAGGCGGTGCGGTCGGCGGGGATCGCGTTCGAGGTCGTTCCGGGCGTCACCGCGGCGACGGCGGCGGCCGCGCGGCTCGGCATCTCGCTCACCGAGCGCGGGAGCGCCTCGATGATCGTCTTCGCGACCGGCACCGACCAGACGGGCCACCTTCCAGCCACGCTCAATTCGGATGTGCTCGCGCGCGCCGAGGGCACGCTCGTCTTTTATATGCCGGTCGGCGGGCTCGACTCGATCACCGCGTCGCTCACGTCGCTGGGCCGTGATCCCCGCGAGCCGGCGATCCTGGTCGAGCACGCCGGCGTCGCCGGCGAGCGGGTGATCGCCGGTCGGCTCGGCGAGATCGCCGACGAGGCGCGCGCCGCCGGCGTCGGGCCGCCCGCGGTGCTGATCACGGGCCCGACCGTCGCGCTCGCCTCCGTGCCCCTGAGCGTCCGGCGGGTGCTCGCCGGAATGCACCGGGCAACACGGCTGGCAGCGCCGTAGGGCGAAGGGCGGGGTCGAGGGCGTGAAACCTCAGTGTATCCGCGCTGTAGAGACGCTTGTCAGCCAGGACCCGAAAGGCAAGCGAGGGGTCAAAGTCGATCTGGAAGGTTGTCGGCAGAGTTCCTTCCTCCCTCGGTACATAGATCGACGTCGTCGACGCGTGGAACCAGGCGGCGTCGCGGCCGACGCTCACGATGTTCGCCGTCTCCTGCGTGCTCACCCGGTGCATGGTCGCCACGCCCGCCCCGGGGTCCCAGAACACGATGCGCGCGAAGACGTCCGACGGATTGACCTGTGGCTCCTCGATCTCGAACACCAGCCGCTCCGGTTCGCCGGCGGTGCGGGTCCTCGCCTCGAAGTGGAAGATGGCGAGCTGCCGCCGCGGGGCGTCGGTGGTCACGTCGTAGCCGAACGTGGTCGCCCCGTCGGCGCCGACGCAGAAGCGGTCCTGCCGAACCACCGCGAAGAAAAAGGGAGGCGCATCCTTGGCCGCGATCTCCGGGCGAAATCTCACCGCTCCGAGGAACGTGGTGCCTTCGTTGGCGTGGATCTCGTCGAACGGCACGAAGCCGGCGGCCGGGGCGCAGGAGGCGCCCCGCTGGTTGTTGCCGCTGTCGTAGGCGTAGCCCGTCACCACGGTGGCCGGCTCCGTGTTCGTGTCGACCCGGGTCACTAAGTGGAACTCCGTAGCGGAGAAGGTCAGGCTCGTGTCATTCCAGCCCGTCGCCCGGGTCGTGTGCGCGAAGCTCACCACCGGTGGCGCCGTCGAGTGAAGCACCCGGCCGTTCGTCACGTCCACGACGTACCCGATGGCGTTGAACGACTGCGGGAACGCGTACGGCACCCCGACGTTGTTGCCGGGCTGGAGCACAGGCGCCTCGCACGGGAACCCGCAGCCGGGCGCCGGCGACACGTATTTCTTGGTCGCGAACGTCGCGAACGAGTTGGGATCCGTCGGCGCCGTCAGCCTCACCTGGACGAGCGCCAGGATCGTGCCGTCCCGCCGCAGCGCCACCTGGGCGATCTGCCAAGTGTAGGGCCGGGTGGCGTTCGCCGTGAACTTGTCGAGGTCCAGGCCGAGGTTCCACGATGCCGCCAGGACCTTGGAGTCGGTGAAGGTCTCGACGGCCAGGTGGCTGAAACTGTTCTCGGTCCGCTGGGCGTTCACAAACGACTCCTCGTGGCGGAAGGTCACGAGCTTCTGCTCGAACTGGATGCCGTGGGTCAACTCCACCGTGGTCCCCAGCGCGAGGCCAAACGGCACGGAGACGCGCGCCCGCTCGACGAGCCGCACCACGCCGTTCTGCAGCGGCACCTCCGTCGCGCCCTCGGGCCGCAGGATCGCGAACGACGCGATCTGGTTCGGCTCGCCGAAGAGCCGCCCGAAAGCCGTGCGACCGACCAGCGTGTTGTCGGCGTCGCCCCAGCGCAGGGTCACGATGTCCTCGATGGAGATCGGCAGGGGGAACACGCCGGCCGGCGAGCGCAGCATCCAGAATCCGCTGTCGAAGTCGGGGAACACGTGCTCGACCCGGAGCCCGCCAAGGACCTTGCCGATCACGGCACCGGG
>QHSV01000066.1 GCA_003221655.1 Candidatus Rokuibacteriota bacterium | reverse complement strand
GGTGGCCACAAAGGCGTCCGGTCGGTCATCGAGGCGCTCGGCACCCAGGAGATCAAGCGGGTAAAGGTGGGCATCGGCCGTCCAGACCAGAAGGACGACGTCCCCGACCACGTGCTCACATCATTCGAGCGTGACGAGTTGCCGGCCGTGGACGCCGCCGTCGCCGAGGCAGCAGAGCGCGTGCTCGCTTTGCTCAGCTAGACGCCCGCGAAACTTTCTCGCTTCGAGCGCCGGTTTGGCGCTCCCCCCGAGGCTCATCTGAAAAAGACCACGGTGACGATCGCGAAGAGCGGCATGAGAACGGCGCCGCTGTAGAGCATGTAGCCGAAGAAGCTCGGCATCTGCACGCCCTGCTCCTCGGCGATCGACTTCACCATGAAGTTGGGCGCGTTGCCGATGTAGCTGTTGGCCCCCATGGACACGGCCCCCACGCTGATCGCGGCCAGGATCGCGTGGGGGACATCCACGACCTCGCTGCCCAGGCCGAGGCCCTGGCCCAGCGCCAGGAAGACCAGGTAGGTCGGCGCATTGTCGAGGAACGACGAAAGGATCCCGCTCGCCCAGAAAAACTGCGCAGGCTCGCGCACGCCGAGCTCCCCGCCCCGTTGCCGCAGGAGCTCGAGCGCCGGGATCATCGTGAGAAAGATCCCGAAGAACAGGACAGCGACTTCCGCGATGGGATAGGCCGTGAAGCCGTTGGCCCGACGTACCGCACGCGGAGTCCGCCAGAGGGAAACGGCGGCCAACACTACGATGCCGGCCTCGCGCCAGGGCTCGCGCAGGAACGCGACGGCGAGGACCACGAGACCGAGGCAGAGGACGTTGAGCGCACCCCGCAGGCGCAGTGGTTCGATCTGCGTCCGGTCGCGGCGCAGCGCGGCGATCGGCTCACGCGTGTATTGCCGCGTGTCCCAGACGAAATAGAGCGCCAGCAGCACGACCACCTGGAGCGCCCAGTGCGGCCAGAGGCGGAAGGTCCAGGTGAATGGCACCCCCTGCAGGTGACCGAGGAAGAGCGGCGGATCGCCGAGCGGCGTCAGCATGCCGCCGATATTGGACACGAGAAAGATGAAGAAGATGACGGTGTGTCGGACGCCATGGCGCCGAGCGCTCTCGGTCGGCGGATCATGTACAGGACAAGAATGGGCAGGCCGAGGGCGGCGGAGACGACCATCTTGTTCCGGTTCGACTCCCACCAGCGAGGCACCCAGAGGGGGCAGATGGCGATCGCCAGAAGCATGGCGACGAAGGGCACGACAGTGTAGACGGGTAGCGCGCCGGCGGGCGTGATCAAGGGCGTCAGTCTACCAGAGGGCCTCCATCGATTGCCCGGTGGGAGGTCGCGTGGTATATAGTTATTGTTTATCCAGGGCGTCGCCACCTGGAGGGGAGCGGAGTGACCAAGGTCATCGTCGAGCCCGACGAGTCCTTCGAAAACGCGCTCAAGCGCTTCAAGAAACAGTGCGAGAAGGCCGGGCTCCTGTCCGAGTTCAAAAAGCGCCAGCACTACGAAAAACCCAGCGTTCGACGGAAGCGAAAGGCCCTCGCCGCCCGCAAAAAGGCTAAGCGGCGCGAACGGATATCCGATTAGCTGGAGCACCCCTGGATGCACGCCGACACTCCCGTGATCCAGGCCGGGGGCGAATGAGGCGCAGGGTGGAGGCAGGCCGAACCTGGGAGCCCGGCACCGAATGGAACGCGGTGCGGGCGCTCCTGGCGCACGAAGCGTTGACCGGGATGGGCCGCGAGCGCGCGACGACGGCAGAGCCACTCACCGATGTCTCCGAGGTCCAGGCGGCGATCGACATGACGCGCGAGGCCCGGCTGGCCCTCTCCACTGCCGGGTCGCTCCCGCTGGAAGCCCTTCCCGATATCCGGCCCGTGCTCACTCGCTGTCACGCCGACGGCAGCGTCCTCGATGGTCTCGAGCTGATTCAGATCATCCCTGTCCTCGAAGCGAGCCCGAAGCTCCGAGCCTACGGCCGAGCGACGCGTGAGACGAGTCCCGGCCTGGCGATGATCACCGAGTCCCTGCCACGATTTCCCGAGCTCGCCGACCGCCTCCGCCAGGCCCTCGACGCGAGCGGCACGATGACCGATGACGCGAGTCCAACCCTCAAACGCCTCCGCCGCGAGATCCGCGACCGCCGCCGACAGCTTGCCGCCGAGCTCGAGCGCGCCTTCCAGGGGAGCGACGCCGATCGGCTCTTCGCCGACCGGTACGTCACGCTCCGGCACGGCCGGTACGTCCTGCCCGTGCGGGCCGAGGCGCGGAGCCGCGTGCGCGGCATCGTCCACGATCGCTCGCAGAGCGGCCAGACGCTCTTCATCGAGCCCGAGCACGTCGTCGACGTCAACAACGACCTCGTCCAGGCGACCCGCGAGGAGGAGCACGAGATCGCGCGCATTCTTGGCGAGTTGACCGCCGGTGTGCGAGAGCGCCTCGACGACCTGGAGAGCCTGGTGAGCGCCGTCGGCGAACTCGACTGGACCTTCGCGCGCGCGCAGGCCGCCGAGCGTATGGCCGCGACGGCGCCGGTGATCGATACCGCACGAAGCGTGGCGCTTCGCGGGGCGCGCCATCCTCTCTTGCTCGCCCAGGGCTGGAGCGACGCGAGCCGCACGGTGGTCCCGATGGATCTCGAGCTCGGGCCCGACCGCCCGCTGCTCGTCATCACGGGACCGAACGCGGGCGGCAAGACGATCGCGCTCAAGACGCTCGCGATGCACGCGCTGATGGCCCAGGTGGGCTGCCACCTGCCGGCGGACGAGGGCTCGCGCCTGCCGGTGTTCGACGACGTCTTCGCGATCATCGGCGACGACCAGTCCGTCGCGGAGAACCTCTCGACCTTCTCGGCCTTCGTCAAGCAGGTGCGCGAGATCCTCGACGCGGCCGACGCGCGCTCGCTCGTGCTCCTGGACGAGCTCGGAGCGGGCACAGATCCCGACGAGGGCGCGGCCCTCGCCCAGGCGATCCTCGAGGAGCTGGCCGAGCGCGGCGCGCTGGTGATCGCCACGACTCACCTCGAACCGCTGAAGGCGTTCGCGTCCACGCACCCTCGCGCCCGCAATGCGTCGGTCGAGTTCGACACTGCAACGCTTGCGCCGAGCTTCCGTCTGCGCTACGACCAGCCGGGCCAGAGCTATGCGCTGACGATCGCGGCCCGGCTCGGCCTCGACGCCGAGCTCATCGCGCGGGCCAGTGCCCACCGCTCGGAGCACGCCGCGCGGCTCTCCGACCTTCTGGCGACGCTCGACGCCCATGCCCGCTCGGACGCCGAGCGGGCGCGCGAGATCGAACGGATCGGCGCCGAGACCGCGGCGCGCCTGGCGAAGGCCCGTCAGACGGAGGCGGCGGCCGAGAGCCGGGCCCAGGCCATCGTCGCGCGGGCACGCGCCGAGGCCACGGCGCTCGTCGCCGACATCCGCCGCGCGCTCACCGCCGAGTGGGACAAGCTCAAACGCTCGGATCGCTCGCGACGCTCGCTGGACGAGAGCCGGCGGCGCGTGCGGGAGGCGGCGGTGAAGGTCGAGGCCGTCGCGCCGCAAGCGACCGTGGCCGAGCCGACGGCCCTCGCGCCCGGCGTGACCGTCGCGGCCGAGCACCTGGGCATCCGCGGCGAGTTGCTCGAGATCGCCGGAAGCTCTGCGACCGTCCGATCCGGCTCGGTGACCGTCCGCGTCCCGGTCTCCGCCCTGCGTCCCGCGCCTATTAACGCCGCGGCGACGGGGCGAGTGGGGTTCCGAAGCCCTGGATCCCTTCCCGGCTCCCCCCGCCTAGTCGCAGCCGAAATCCTGCTGCTCGGGCAGACGACAGACGAGGCGCGCGACCGTGTCGAGCAATACCTGGACGCCGCGTTTCTCGCAGGCCTTGCGAGCGTACGATTGGTTCACGGAAAGGGCACCGGCGCCCTTCGCAAGACCGTCCGCAACCTTCTTGCCGGCCACCCCCTGGTCGAGTCGTTCCGGGACGGCGAGCCGTCCGAAGGCGGCACGGGCGCGACCGTGGCCGCGCTGAAGGTCGGATGATGCAGTACCCGCAGACGCTGCTCGACGACATTCGCGCGGCCATCGACATCGTCGACCTCGTCAGCCGGTTCGTGAACCTCCGCAAGGCCGGTACCGGCTGGAAGGGCCTCTGCCCTTTCCACGCGGAGAAGACGCCGTCGTTCACGGTCAATCCGCGCAAGGGGATCTTCCACTGCTTCGGCTGCGGGGTAGGCGGCGACGCATTCGGCTTCCTCATGCGCCAGGACCGCCTCTCCTTCCCCGAGGCCGTCCGGGCACTCGCCAAGACGGCGGGGATCGCGCTGCCCGAGGAACGCGGCAAGGGTGGCGATTCGGGCCGGGAGGAGCTCCTCCGGGTGATGGACCTCGCGGCGCGCTTCTACCAGCAGGCGCTCTGGAAGCCTGCCGGCGAGCGGGCGCGCGCATATCTCGAGCAACGGGGCATCGACAGCGGGATCGCTCAACGCTTCGGCCTCGGTTACGCCCCGGAGGGCTGGGACGCGCTCCTCAGCTTCATGCGGTCGGAGAAGGTCACGGAGGACGCACTGGCCACTGCGGGCCTCGCGATCCCGCGCGAGAATCGTGCCGGCGCGTACGACCGCTTCCGCGGACGCCTCCTCTTCCCGATCCGCGACCTCCAGGGCCGGGTCGTCGCCTTCGGGGGGCGTGCGTTCGGGGACGAGCAGCCGAAGTACCTCAACTCGCCGGAGACCCCCCTCTACACCAAGGGAAATCTGCTCTACGCCGCCGACCTCGCCCGTCCGACGATCCAGACGCAAAACCGCGCGTTCCTCGTCGAGGGCTACGTCGATTGCCTCATGTGCCACCAGCACGGGTTCACGGCGACCGTCGCCGCGCTCGGCACCGCCTTTACGCCGGCTCAGCTCGCCCTCCTGCGGCGCTACTGTGACGAGGTGGTCACCTTCTTCGACGCCGATGCGGCCGGCCAGAAGGCGGCGGCACGGGCCGAAGAGTTGCTCGAGCCCACCGACGGGGGCATGGCATGGGCGGTGAATCGCGCCGGTGCGTTCGCCGGCGGGGGCGCCTTCCGGGTGAAGGTCGCCCTGCTCCCGGCGGGCCACGACCCCGACACCTTCCTCCGAACGGCAGGCGGAGAGGCCTTCGAGGAGCGGATCACCGCCGCTCGGAGCCTCCTCGCCTACGCGCTCGACCGCGCGATCGTCGATCCCGACGGGGCGACCGGCCCGCGGGCGCGGACCAGTGCGTTCGCCCGGGTGTCGTTGATGCTCGCGAAGGTCGCCGACGCGGAGGAGGCGACGGCGCTCTCGCGCGAGGCCGCGGCCAAGCTCGGGGTTGATGCGACTCAGCTCTGGATCGAGGCGCAACGGCTGCAATCCTCTCTGCGCACGCCGCCGACGCCCTCTCGGTCGAGCCCACCGACGTCCACGCCGCCAGTCGAGCGCGATCTCGTGACGCTGTTGCTCCACTCCACGGAGGCTCGCACGCTCCTCCTGGCGCTGCTCGACGAGTCGGACGACCTCGGTCACGCCTCGCTCCGCTCGATCGTGCGCGCGCTCAAGAGCCGCCCGGACGCTTCGGCGGAGAGCCTGATGACCGACCTCGAGACCGACGAGGCGCGTTCCGTCCTCTCCTCCCTGCTCGTGGAAGATCGCGAAAGCATTGACGCCCGGGTTAGCATCGAACAGTTCCAGCGACGGCTCGAGCGCAGCCAGCGGCTGCGGCGGGCGCGCGTGGTGAGCCAGTCGATCGCCGAGACCCAGGCCAAGACCGGGGTCACGGCGCCGATGCACGCGGAGTTGCGGACCTTGCATCAGGAGAGCGCCGTCGTGTACGGGATCACGGGTGGTGTCGCCCAGTCGTTAGATCACGGGACCACGGGGTCCCCAAGGAGCTCAGACGAATGAGCGAAGAGCCAAAGCTGGAGGAGCTCGACCGACTGA
>QHSV01000065.1 GCA_003221655.1 Candidatus Rokuibacteriota bacterium | reverse complement strand
AGGCATACACCGTGAGCCGGCTCGTCGCCCCTTCGGGGCGTTCCAGCCAGAACGCTTCGAAGATCGGAAACTCCTCGGGGCGGTCGAGTCCGGTGTCGATGGCGAGCCCGCGCGCGGACAGGCCGTACTGCTTTTCGCGGCCGACGGCGCGGAAATAGCTGGCGCCGAGAAAAGCGACGATGTCGTTGTCCCAGTCGGTGTGGAAGTGGACACGGAAGCCACCGAAGCCCAGGTCTCTGCGCAACAACCTGGGGTTGACGCCGCTCTCGCGAAGGTCGAACATGGCGGGGTCGTAGCGGATGGGTCGAGCCTGCGCGTTTACGACCTGGTAGATCTGAACCGACGTGTTGAAGCGGCGGCCCAGATGAAAGAACCGGACTTGAAAGCCGACACTCGATCCGCCCCAGAGGCCTCGCTCCGGACGAAAGCGGATCGACTGGTATCGATCCCAGTCCAATTCGGCCAGAACGTTCGGTAAGACATTCCGGACGGGCCGGTACGGGTTCTGTGCGCGCCAGCGGGCCTGTCCCTTCAGCCACGCGAAGTCGAAGCGTTGCGACGACGCCGGCGGCGTGGCGGCAGAGGCGACGGCAAGCGGCGAAGCCTTCGACGCCAGCGCGAGAAAGGCCGCCGATTTGAGCAGCGTGCGGCGGGAAATCATGCGTCTCGCTACGCCGTTGTCAGTCCGACCCAACTGCCGCGGCTCTCTCCAACTCGTAGGTCCGCGCCAAGAGCAGCACCACGATCGTGCCGCCACTCCCGGAGACTAACTCGTTCATTCCGTGAAAGGTGATTGATGAATACCCGGAATGAGATGTATCTGGGGCGAGAGCGTCACAAGCCCACGCGAAGTTTTGTCAGGAGTGCGCCGTTGGCGCGATGGGCACCCCGACGACGACCTCCTCGCCGAGCAGAGCTACTACGCCCGGGTCGTCAGCGGCCAGCTCGATCTGTAGTCGTTGCGTCCCTCGCTGTCTCACTTCGCGCCCCGCGCGCGCTCCGCTGCTTCGCGCTCTCTCTGCTTGCTCTCCCGCTCTCGCGCGTCTTGCTCTCGCTGCCATCTCGCCTTGAGCCGCTCGAGGGCCTCACTCACCGATGCCTCGATCCCCGCCATCTTCTCGAGCACGTCCGAGGGCTTCACGCCCAGTGTCGCGGCCTTGGCCGCTTTCGCGAGCTTCGCGTCAGCGCGGTCGAGGTTCTTCCGCACGGTCGCCATGGCTCCCTGGAGCTTCTTCCGCTCCGCACCCTTAGGTCCCCACTCACCCGTGACGACATCGAGATACTCGCCTTGTTCTCTGGACAGGTCGGCCAGCGCCTTTCCGTCACCGGAGGCCTTCTCGGCAGCGTCGGCCAGGTTCTTCGCTTTTCCGCCAGCCTTCAGGGCGACCCGGATCGACGCGACCTTGTCCCTCGTGATCTTGTCCGCGCGTTTCTCCTGATCGGCGACTCCGCGCTCCCTCGCCTCGATTTGTCCGATCCGTGTCTCATGTGTTCTGAGCGCGTTGTCGTAGTTCTCACGGATCTTCTCCCACTCGCCGGCCAGTGCGTCTGAGACGGCGCTCAGAGCGAGCAAAAGGCCAAGCGTCAGAGGGAGACATCGTCTCGCGGGGCCGCCGTGATGCATCAACCGCCTCACTTGATGTTCTGGACCTTGCCTTGAATGGCATCGAGCCGGGCCGCCAGCTCCTTGAGCTGGCGGGCGAGACTCTCCGAGAGCTGGCGCAGGGTTTCTTCCAGCCTTGCCGAGCTCGCGGCCAGCTCGTGGCTCGACGCCGCCATCTTCCGTATGCTCCCAGCATTCTCGAGAGTCGATTCGTGATTGAGCCAGCCGAGCTGGGCGGTCTGCAACATGAATTTGCGGACCGCGGCCAGGTCCTCAGCGAGTGCGCGCGAGTCCGCCAGCACCTTGTCCGTGTCCTGCCTCGTCGAGGCGAGATCGCGCTGCACGAGGCCCAATCTTTCCTCGAGACGCTGGAGTTCGGCCGCCACGGACGTCCGCAGCGCCTGTTGCTGTTGCAGGCCGCTCCGGGTGACGGTCTCGGGAGCCTTGGGTACGTCCGTTCGGTAGACGAACGTGACTACCACGGGCACCGATACGGGGCTGGTCCGGTTCTCGGGCGAGGCGGTATACCGCTCCCAGGCGTCGGCCGGACTGTCACCCGGCAGGACAACCAGGTGGCCATCCTTGGCGTCGAGAAACGCCAGGGCGCCCATACTGCCGGACTCTCTGACCGCGGCCTGAATCGCGTCGGAGTGGGACGCGAGGGATCGCTCCCGGTCCCTGATCGCAGCCGACTGCGCCGCCGGCACGAGCGAGTGGCTCGCGCACCCAACGACGGCCAGCGTGAGACATAGCAGGTAAAGACCGGGGCCCAGGACGTGCGGGCGCCCACGCCGTATGCGTCGGAGCAGCACGAGCAGTAGCTGGCGCATCGTGAGTCCTCCGTCGCCCTGGACCTCGCGCGTTCCCGCCGGCGCCTTCACGCCGGCCGGCGCACCCTTCTCGGGTGGCCTGAAAGGTGGAATCCGAAGAAAGGTCCCATAAAATCAGCGTGTGGGACCCCACTATGGATCATTATGGCAGAGTGGTTCAAGCGAGTGCCTTCGACGGCTCGCCACGCCACCAAAACGGCTCTCTGGTGTGCGTGATCGCCTCGCTGACGATGGCAGCGCGCGGGTGATGCCACAGGCCGAGTCTCGGGTCGCGGCTCATGGATAAGAATCTGTCCCACCCCGAGGCTCCAGCGCGGATCAGTTTGTGGCGAACGCTTCCCCGCGCCTGGGCCATGATCAACCCGTACTGGACCTCAGAGGACCGATGGGCTGCGCGCGGACTCTTGCTCGGTGTCGTGCTCCTCACGCTCGCCATGGTCTACCTCACCGTCCTCTTGAATCAGTGGAACAACACTTTCTATAGCGCCCTGCAGGACAAGAACATGCCGGCCTTTCGCGGCCAGCTCTTCCGGGTTACGTACCAGATCACCATCTTCATCTTCCTCGCTGTATACCAGGTCTATCTCAACCAGATGCTCGAGATCCGCTGGCGACGCTGGTTGACCGACCGGTACCTGCGCGCCTGGCTGACCGATGGCGCTTACTATCGGATGCAGCTCCAGGCGAGCGAGACCGACAACCCTGACCAGCGCATCGCGGAAGACGTGCAGCTGCTCGCGGCCCACACACTTGGTCTTTTCACCGGAGGCCTGCGGGCGACCGTCACTCTGGTGACCTTCGTCGCGATCCTCTGGTGGCTTTCCGGGTCTCTCACCGTCACGGTGGGCGAGTTCGCCATCCACCTGCCCGGCTATATGGTGTGGGTGGCCGTTCTCTACGCGATCCTGGGCACGTGGGTGACCGACTGGCTGGGCCGCCCGCTCGTCCAGCTGAACTTCGATCGGCAGCGATACGAGGCCGACTTTCGATTCAGCCTCGTCCGCTTCCGCGAGAACACCGAGGGCGTGGCGCTCTACCGCGGCGAGGCGGACGAGTTTCGCGGCTTTCGCCAGCGGTTCGAGGACGTTGTGCGGAACTGGTGGGGCATCATGCTCCGACAGAAGCGCATGACCTACTTCACGTCCGGCTACGGGCTCGGCGCGTGGATCGTCCCGTCCATCGTCGCGGCGCCCCGCTACTTCCGGGGCGAGCTCGGGCTCGGCGGGCTCATGCAGACGAGCCAGGCCTTCCAGCAGGTCCAGGACGCGCTCAGCTTCTTCGTCCAGTCATACAAGGAGATCGCGGCCTGGTGCGCGGTGGTCGAGCGGCTCGCCGGCTTCGAGCGAACGCTCGAGCGGGTGCACCTGCAGACGGCGAGCGGTTTCCGACGCGTCGAGGGGCGCCCCACCCAGTTGGCCGTGGCAGGTGTCGACCTCTACCGACCGGATGGTCAGCCACTCATCGCGAACGTCAACCTCTCACTCCCGGGCGGCGGCGACAGCGTCCTCCTGACCGGCGCGTCGGGCTCTGGCAAGAGCACGCTCATCCGCGCCATCGCCGGCATCTGGCCGTTCGGGCGTGGCGAGATCCGCGCGGCGCGCGGCGCCCGGATCCTGTTTCTGCCCCAGCGGCCATATCTGCCAATCGGCAAGCTCCGTGACGTAGTCAGCTATCCGATGCCTGCCAGCGGTGTCGCCGAGGGAATTCTGCACGAGGCGCTCGAGGCCGTCGGGCTGTCCCAGCTCGCCGGGCGTCTCGACGAGAACGCCCACTGGGCGCTTCAGCTCTCCCCGGGCGAGCAGCAGCGCATTGCTTTCGCGCGCGCCCTGGTGCAGAGGCCCGAATGGCTCTTTCTCGACGAGGCGACCTCCGCGGTGGACGAGGCGACGGAGGCGCGTCTCTATCAACTGATGCGCGAGCGGCTACCCGAGACGACGGTGTTCAGCATCGGCCATCGGGCAACGCTACGTCCCTTCCACGCGCGCCGGCTCATTGTGCAGCCCACTGGAAACAGCGCCGCCGCGGTCGTGGAACTACCCGCCGCCACCGACTTCGAATCGGGACACGGCGCTGCCATGCGTGACGAGGGCGCGACGAGACCCTGATAGGAGCGCTCTCGATTCCCTTAGCGCGGCCACGGCGCGCTTCACGGTTGTCCGCTCATCAGCTGCTTGGCGACCCCGAACAATCTCGTGGCGGTTCACAGCTAGGCGGAGAGCTCAGCGACCGTGTGGACTGCGGCTCAGGACGACCCGCGAACGGAACGCCACGCGAAGCCCTACCGCAATGCGCGGCAACTGCTCCACCGAAGACGCGTCGGGGTACCGCCAGCTACTGTATAGCCCGTCCAGCCCGAGGAGAGTCTACTTCTCTTTTCGATCCTTCCGCCAGTGCTTCTACCTGGAGCACCGCCGCTGCGGCGAGCTGGACGACTTCCT
>QHSV01000064.1 GCA_003221655.1 Candidatus Rokuibacteriota bacterium | reverse complement strand
CCCGGTCCTCGATGGCGACCCGCATCAAATCGCGGATCGAGAGCATCGATATAAAACGGTCACCGCTGACGACGGGCAGGTGCCGGATGTTGGCCTGGTCCATTTTGCTCATGGCGGACTGGTAGTCCTCGTCCACGTCCGCGACGACGAGGTCCGAGGTCATCACGTCCCCGAGCCGGGTGCGGGCCGCCTCGAGTCGGCGATCGACCACCCGGCGCACCACGTCGCGCTCGGAGAAGACACCGCAGAGCCGTTCGCCGTCGACGACCGCCACAATCCCGACGTTGTGGGCGGCCATCGTGCGGCAGGCGTCGGCGACCGTCGCCGTGCGCTGGTGCGTGAAGATGAAGCCGTGGCGCATGATTTGGCGGAGCGTCTTCATGGCGCACCTCCCAACGTTCCGAGCCGGCGGCGAACTCTGCGAACGAGACGATCGTACCATCGAGTGCGTCGGCGAAGCGACCGGGCGCACGCGACCTTGTTCGCCAGCGTCACAAGGTCTGCTACAGCAACTTCTCCATGATGATCGTGTCCACCCACTTGCCGTCGAGCCGCCCCTGCTCGCGGTAGATCCCAACCGTGCGGAAGCCGAGCTTCTCGTAGAGGGCCATGCCGCCGGCGTTGGAGGGGAAGGCGGAGAGCACGAGCTTGTGGAAGCCGTGCTGGCGGCCGAGCTCGACCAGCTTCTCGAGCAGCACGCGGCCGGCGCCCTTGCCGCGCCAGCCCCGCTCGACGTACACGGAGATGTCGGCGACGAAGCGGTAGGCCTCGCGGGCGTTGAAGACGTTGAGGCTCGCCCAGGCGGTGATGTCGCCGGAGCCGTTTTCGGCGACGATGACCGGATGGCGGGGGCTGCGATTCGCGAGCCACTGCCGGCGCTCGTCGGGCGTGCGCAGCTCGGTCTCGAGCGTGGCGATGCGGTCCTCGATGCCCTGGTTGTAGATGCGGCAGATCGCTTCGGCGTCGGAGGCCGCCGCGAGGCGGAGACGATAGGCCAGCGTCGTCATGAAGGGGAATATAATGCCCGACATGTTCCAGAGCGAGCGGTTCTTCCGCGAAGCGTGGCCGCAGATTTCGCAGGTCTTCGCGACGGCGATGGACGCGGCGACCGACGTGCAGTGGATCACCAGCATTGCGGCACTCGAGGCCGGAGCCCGCGTGCTGGACGCGCCCTGCGGCTTCGGCCGCCACTCGATCGAGCTCGGACGCCTCGGTCACCGGGTCACCGGCGTGGACTTCAGCGAGACCGAGCTCGACCGCGCGCGGAAGGCGGCCCAGGAAGCGGGCGTGAGCCTCACACTGGTCTGCCAGGACATTCGCGATATGGAGTTCCCGAGCGAGTTCGACCTGGCCGTGAACCTGTTCAGCTCCATCGGCTACTTCGCCGACGACGAGGATCGCCTCGTCGTGGATCGCTTCTGGCGCGCGCTCAAACCCGGAGGCGTCTTCGTCCTCGACACGCGGAACCGCGACCAGCTCGTGCGGTCGCTGCCGCCCGAGGAGCGCAAGCGGGTGAACGGCTGGACGCTCCGCATCGAGAACTCGTTCGACCCGGCGACGAGTCGCTGGCGCGCCCGCTGGTTCCGGCTGCGGCGCGCGACGGCCAAAGCGAAGGAGGGCGCGCAGGAGCTGATCGGCGAGAGCGAGATTCGTCTCTACTCGGCGCACGAGCTGTCCGCGATGCTGCGCCCCGAGCGCTGGAGCCGCGTGGAGCTCTACGGCGGGCTCGACGGCACTCCGTTTTCGCTGGACGCTCCGCGTCTCGTCCTGGTCGCCTGGAAGTAGTAAAATTCGTGACCTGCCGCGCGCCAAAGGAGACCCGCGTCGATGGCCACTGATCCCCGTCCGCTGATCGTGCTTGCCGGCCCTATCCACCCCGACGGCAAAGCCCTCCTCGAGAAAGAGGCGCGGGTCGTCGTTTGCGAGGACGAGACCGAGGCCGGCCTGGTCACGACGGCCGCGGAGGCGCAGGGGATCCTGTTCCGGGTAAGGCCTCGGTGCACGGAAAGTCTGATGGGGGCCTGTCAGAAGCTCAAGGTCGTCGGAAGGCATGGAGTCGGACTCGACACCGTGGATATACCTGCCGCGACCCGGCTCGGCGTCGCGGTCGTCCACGCTCCCGGCTCCAACTCCCAGGCCGTCGCCGAGCATGCGCTGATGCTGATGCTCGTCTCCGTGAAGCGCACCCTCGCGATCGACAAGGCGATGCGGAGCGACGGCTGGAACACGAGCCGCGCTGGAAACACGGAGCTCGCCGGCAAGACGCTCGGCGTTGTCGGCGTCGGCAACGTGGGCCGGCGCGTCGCGAAGTTCGCCGGCGCGATCGGGATGCGCGTGCTCGGCTACGACAAATACGTGCCGGACGACGAGGTGCGGCGGCGCGGCGCAGAGCCGGTCAAGAGCCTCGAGGCGCTCCTGCCCCAGGTAGACGTGCTTACCTGTCACACGCCCCTCACGCCCGAGACGAAGCACATGATCAACGAGAAGGCCATCGGGCTCATGAAGCCGAGCGCCATCTTCATCAACACCTCGCGCGGCCCCGTGCAGGACGAGCGGGCGCTCTTCGAGGCGCTGACCCGCGGCAAGCTCGCCGCCGCCGGCCTCGACGTCTGGGAGGACGAGCCCACGTCCCGGGACAATCCGATCCTCAACCTCGAGAACGTCGTGTGCTCCTCGCACATGGCGGGCGTCACGCGGGAGGCGACCCGCCAGGCGGCGATGCAGGTCTCGGGCGAGATGCTGCGCGTCCTGCGCGGCGAGCGGCCCGAGGTGCTGGTGAATCCGGACGTGTGGCCGCGCCTCGGCCAGAGGTAGAATCGGGGTATGCCGATCGACGCGCGCCATCCGCGGGAGATCCGGCAGGACATCCGAAACGGAAAGCTCGTGGGGATCACCGCGGGTCTCGGCCAGAATTACGTCCAGGCCAACCTCGCCGTGCTCCCGAGGGATCACGCCTACGATTTCCTGCTGTTCTGCCAGCGCAACCCGCGACCATGCCCGCTGCTCGAGGTGACGGACGTGGGCTCGCCCGAGCCGGTCGGCGTGGCGCCGGGCGCCGACCTGAGGACCGACATCCCCCGCTACCGGATCTACAAGGACGGCGTCCTCGCCGACGAGGTGACCGACGCGACCCCCTACTGGCGGGACGATCTGGTCGCGTTCCTGCTCGGCTGCTCGTTCACCTTCGAGTGGGCCCTGCTGGACGCGGGGATTCGGCTCTGGCACGTGGAGCAGGGCAAGAACGTCGCCATGTGGCGCACGTCCACGCCGTGCCGCCCGGCGGGGGTCTTCCACGGACCGATGGTCGTCTCGATGCGGCCGATCGCGGCCGCGCAGCTCGCGAAGGCGGTGACGGCGAGCGCCCGATTCCCCGGCGCCCACGGCGCCCCCGTGCACGTGGGCGATCCCGCCGCCATCGGCATCACGGACATCACGCGCCCCGACTGGGGCGACGCGCAGGAATTTGCGCGCGGCGACGTACCGGTTTTCTGGGCGTGCGGCGTCACGCCCCAGGCCGTCGCGCTCGCGTCGAGGCCGCCGTTCATGATCACGCACAGCCCGGGGCACATGTTCATCACGGATCTGCCAAACTCCGCGCTGTCGGCGATCTGACGCGTTGCGGTTTCTGCCGGCGGGCGATCTCGCCGTGTGCGTCGAGCTCGGCGAGGAGATCAGCGTGGAGGTCAACACCCGTGTCCGCGCGCTCGAGTTCTTGATCCAGCAGAAGGGGCTGACCGGCGTCCTCGAGACGGTCCCGACGTATTCGTCGCTCCTCGTCTACTACGATCCGCGCGCGGTCGCGTATGACGCGTTGTGCGCGTCGATCGCGGAGCTCGTGCCCCAGGCGACCACCGCCGTTCTGCCGCCATCGCGGGCGGTCGACCTGCCCTGTTGCTACGAAGATCCCGAGCTCGGGGTCGATCTCGCGGCCGCGGCACGGCGCCTCGGGCTCTCGACGGACGAGCTGGTGAGGCTCCACGCCGGCGCCGAGTACCTCGTGTACTTCATCGGTTTCACGCCGGGGCTGCCGTATATGACCGGCATGCCCGAGCGGATCAACATCCCGCGCCTCGACACGCCGCGCACGAAGACCCCGCCGGGCAGCGTCGGCATCGGCGGCATCCAGTGCTGCATCTACTCGGTGGAGAGCCCCGGCGGCTTCTGGATTC
>QHSV01000063.1 GCA_003221655.1 Candidatus Rokuibacteriota bacterium | reverse complement strand
TGGTCGGTATCGTAGTCGAGGTGGTCGCGCTTCGGACGCTCTACGAGCGCGATCATCTCGACCAGGTGCTGGCGACCTTCGGGCTGATCCTCTTCTTCAACGAGCTGATCGCGATCATCTGGGGACGTGCGGCGATCTACACCAGCGTTCCGCCGTTTCTGGGCGGCCACATCCGCGTATTGCCGGGAGTCCCTTATCCCGCGTACCGGGCGGGAATCATCCTGGTGGGCGTCGCGGTGGCCGTGCTCCTCTGGGTTCTGGTGACGCGCACCCGACTGGGCATGCGCATCCGGGCGGGGGCCAGCAACCGCACGATGGTCTCGGCGCTCGGTGTGAACATCCGGCTCCTCTACACTCTGGTCTTCGGGCTGGGGGCCGCGCTGGCAGGCCTCGCCGGAGCGATGGCCGGCCCGATCTACTCCGTGCAGCCGGGCATGGGCGAGGCGATCCTCATCCAGGTCTTCGTCGTCATCGTCATCGGCGGCATCGGCTCCATCCGCGGAGCGATGGTCGGCGCCATCGTCGTGGGGATGGCGGACACCCTCGGGCGCGCGTTCCTCAAACCCATGCTGGCCACGGTGATCTCTCCTCCCGCCGCCGACAAGGCGGGGCCGGCACTCGCCTCGATGTTGATCTACCTCCTGATGGCGGCGGTGCTGTTCTTCCGCCCGGAGGGACTGTTCCCGGCGCGTGGCCGCTCCTGATGGCGATCGCGCAGCGTACGATCGTGCTCGGCGTCGCGGGCCTCCTGCTGGCGCTGGTGCCGCCGATCGCCGCACTCACCAACCAGCCCTTCTACGTCGACCTGTTCCGGCGCATGATGATCTTCGCCATCGCCGCGGTGAGTCTCGATCTGATCCTGGGCTATGGAGGCATGGTGAGCTTCGGGCACGCGGCCTACCTCGGCATCGGCGCCTATGCAGTCGGCATCCCCGCCTTCCACGGCATCGACAACGGCTTCCTCCAGTGGAGCCTGGCCATCGTGGCTTCCGCGCTGACGGCGCTGGTGATGGGCGCAATCTCGCTCAGGACCAGCGGCGTCTACTTCATCATGATCACGCTCGCCTTCGCTCAGATGCTCTACTACCTGGGTATCAGCCTCGAGACCTACGGCGGCGACAACGGCATGCGGCTCGCCGCGCGCAGCAAGTTCGGCGGGCCGATCGATCTCGACCGGCCCATGGTCTTCTACTACGTCGTGCTGGCAATCCTCGTCCTGTTCCTCGTGCTCGGCGGCCGGCTGGTCGAGTCGCGCTTCGGCATGGTCATCCGGGCGGCGAAGTCCAACGAGCCGCGCGCGCGCGCGATCGGCTTCTCGCCGTTTCGCTACAAGCTCACGGCCTTCGTCGTCGCCGGAAGCGCCGGCGGTCTGGCCGGCGCGCTGCTGGCCAACCAGACGGAGTACCTGACGCCGGAGTTCATGCACTGGACGCGCTCGGGCGAGATCATGTTCATGGTGATTCTCGGCGGGATGGGGACGCTGGTCGGGCCGGTGATCGGCGCGGTCGTGCTCTTGCTGCTCGAGGACGTGTTATCCGCCCTGACCGCACACTGGCAGATCATCCTCGGGCCACTCCTCGTCCTGGTCGTGCTCTTCGCCAAGCGCGGCCTGTTCGGCCTTCTGCTCGGCACGGCCTCGCGCGATGGCTGAGACGCTGCTCGCGGTCCGCGGCCTCAGCAAGCGCTTCGGCGGCCTGCTCGCCAGCGATCGGATCGACCTCGACGTGGTCCGCGGCGAGACGCACGCGATCATCGGCCCCAACGGCGCGGGCAAGACCACGCTCATCGGGCAACTCGCGGGCGACCTGCGTCCCGACGCGGGCGCCATCCGGTTCGCCGGCCGCGACGTCACGGGTTTCGACGCGCCGCTGCGGTCACGGCTCGGGCTGGCGCGCTCCTTTCAGATCACGAGCATCTTCCGCGACTTCTCCGCGCTCGACAACGTGGCCCTCGCCGTGCAGGCGCACCGCGGCGGGAACTTCCGGTTCTGGCGGTCGGCCCGGGACGAGCGGGCGCTCCGCGAGCCGGCGCGCGTCGTTCTGGACTCCGTGGGACTCGGCACCCGCGCCGGCGTGCTCGCGGCCCATCTCGCCCACGGCGAGCAGCGGCAGCTCGAGATCGCGATGGCCCTGGCGACGGAGCCACGGCTGCTCCTGCTCGACGAGCCGGTCGCGGGCATGGGACTCGAGGAGTCGCAGCGGATGGTCAGCCTCCTCGGCACACTCAAGGGCCGGATCACGATCGTGCTCGTCGAGCACGATATGGACGCCGTGTTCTCCCTGGCCGATCGGATCTCCGTCATGGTCTACGGCCGGATCATCGCGACCGGGACGCCCCCGGAGGTCCGGAGCAACGAGCAGGTGCGGAGAGCCTATCTGGGCGAGGACGCGACGCCGGGATGCTGACGGTCGACTCGATCGAGACGGCGTACGGCGTGAGTCAGGTCCTGTTCGGCGTGAGCCTCGCCGTTGGGGCCGGGCAGGTCGTGACGCTGCTCGGCCGTAACGGCATGGGCAAGACCACGACTGTCCGCTCGATCATGGGCATCGCGAGGCCGCGGGCCGGTACGATCCGGTTCGATGGCCGTGCGATCCACGGCCTGCCCCCGTACCGTGTGGCGCAGGCCGGGCTCGGCCTGGTGCCGGAGGGACGCCAGGTGTTTCCCAACCTCACCGTGAGGGAGAACCTCGTGGCGACCGCGGCGAACCGCGCCGGGAGCGCCGACCCCTGGCGCGTCGAGCCGGTCTTCGAGCTTTTTCCCCAGCTCGCGGCTCGCGCGCGCAGCCTCGGCGGCGCGCTGTCCGGAGGTGAGCAACAGATGCTCGCGATCGGTCGCGCGCTGATGACGAACCCGCGCTTGCTCATCCTCGACGAGGCGACCGAGGGGCTCGCGCCGCTCGTCCGCGCCGAGATCTGGCGCTGCGTGGAGCGGCTCAAGGCGGGCGGCCAGTCGCTCCTGCTCATCGACAAGGACGTCGGGACGCTCACCCGCATCGCGGATGCGCACTACATCCTCGAGAAGGGTCAGATCGTCTGGAGCGGAACGTCCGCCGACCTGAGAGCCCGAGCGGACATCCAGCATCGGTACCTCGGCGTATGAGAGACTGCACGGCGTGAGCTGGATCGACCGCTCGTTTCCGACAACGGCGACGCCGAGCGACCTGGTGGGGCGGGTGCTGGGGCTCAACCCGGGGATGATGACGGGCCCGGGCACCAACACGTACCTCGTGGGTCGCCGCGATCCGATCCTCATCGACACCGGCGCCGGCGTGGCCGAGTATCCGCCGCTGCTCGCGCGCTATCTCGGCGAGCGCGGGTGGCCCCAGCCCTCGCGCATCATCCTCACGCATCGCCACCCAGACCACCTGGGCGGCGTCTCCCAGCTCCGGGCGCGCTTTCGCGGCATCCATGTCTCGAAGATGATCTTCCGCGACGCGTCGCTGCCAGAGTCGATCCACGATTTGCGCGACGGCCAGAAGATCGAAAGCGACGGTGGCACGCTCATCGCCGTCCACACGCCAGGCCATGCCTCCGACCATCTCTGCTTCTACCTGGTAGAGGAAAGGGCGCTGTTCACCGGAGACGTGATCCTGGCCGGGTCCACGACGGTCATCCCGTCCGGCGACGGAGACCTCCTTGACTACATGAATTCGCTCAGGCGCCTTCAGGGGCTCGACGTTCGGCGGATCTATCCGGCGCATGGCCCTGTCATCGAGGACGGTCCGGGCCGGATCCAGGAGTACATCGACCACCGCCTGATGCGCGAGCGCCAGATCCTGGAATCGCTCGGCAACGGTCTCGCCACCATTCCCGCGATGGTCGAGCGGATCTACACCGACGTGTCGAAGGCCCTCCATCCGATGGCGGCCATGTCCGTGGAGTCGCACCTGAAAAAGCTCGCGCGGGAGGGGCGCGTGCTCGAGACCGTCGTGCGGGACGCGCCGTCCCGCTGGCTGCTCGTGCGCTAGCGTCTCCCGTCCGAGAAGTTCTGTTAACGATCACGCTGCACCGGAGGTGACGGGCGGGTGCGGGAGGGCGCGCCGGGCCCGGATGGGGCCCAGCCGCACCCGAGCAGCGAGCGCGTGCCGCGTGGTTCCGTCGCCCCCTAGCGCGCGCGGAGCGCCGACGTCGAACGCTTGCCCGCGCGCGCCTTCTCGACCAGCGCCGCGAAGAGGTTGCGTGCGGCACGATCGTGGCCGACCAGCTCCTCCGGGTGCCACTGGACCCCGACGACGAACCGAGCGCCGTCGCCGAGCTCCACGCCTTCGATGATCGAGTCCGGCGCCCACGCTACGTCCGTAAGTTCGCGCCCGAGCCGATTGATCGCCTGGTGGTGGAAGCTGTTCACGTCGACCTCCAGCGCGCCGAGGATGCCGGCGAGCCGCGAGCCGTCTCGGACCTGCACCCGGTGTGTCGAGATGTTCCGAGCCTTGCCCTGGAGCAGCGTCTGGCTGTGATCGATCGGCGAGCCCGGGTCGCTCGGAATATCCTGATGCAGGCTGCCGCCGAGGGCGACGTTGAGTACCTGGAGGCCGCGGCAGACCGCGAGGAGAGGGATCTGGTGCTCTATCGCCCAGCCCGTCAGCTCGATTTCGAGTCCGTCGCGGGCCGCGGAGACCTCGGCGGTGGTCGAGTGTGGTGGCTCGCCAAAGCGTGCGGGATCCACGTCACCGCCTCCGGTCAGCAGCACCCCGTCGAGCCGCTTCAGGAGTTCGGCGCGCGCGGCGGGTCCTAACTGGGGCGGGAGCGGAACCGGTACGCCCCCGGCCTGCTGGACCGCGTTGA
>QHSV01000062.1 GCA_003221655.1 Candidatus Rokuibacteriota bacterium | reverse complement strand
GCGCTGGGGCGCAAGGGCTACCAAGTCGAGGCTGTCGCGACGCTCGCGGCGGTGCGAGAGCGGCTGAAGGCGGCGCCGTACGACCTCGTGCTGCTGGATCTGAGATTACCGGACGGAGACGGCCTCGAGGCGATCCCGCAGTGCCGGGAGCTCGCCCCCGACACGCCGATCATCGCCATGACGGCCTACGCGGTGAGGCGGGCCGCCACGGAGGCGTTGCGCCGCGGGGCGTACGACTTCTTCACCAAACCGCTGAAGATCTCCGAGATCGAGATCGTCGTGGGACGGGCCCTCGAGCGCCGGCGCCTCCAGCAGCGCATCGCGACGCTCGAGGCGTCACGGGCGACCGGCTTCGAGGAGCTCGTCGGCTCGAGCCAGGCTTTCGTTCGCGCGCTGGAGGCAGCGCGGCGCGGGGCGCCGACGGACCTCACGGTGCTGATCGAGGGCGAGAGCGGCACCGGCAAGGAGCTTCTGGCGCAGGCGATCCACCGCCGGAGCGCGCGCAAGGACGGCCCCCTGGTCGCCGTGAACTGCGCCGCTATCCCGGAGGGTCTCCTCGAATCCGAGCTGTTCGGCCACGAGCGTGGCGCCTTCACCGGCGCCGTCCGAACGCGGGTCGGACGCTTCGAGCTGGCCCGCGGCGGCACGCTGTTCCTCGACGAGATCGGCGATATGCCCCTCGGCATGCAGGCGAAGATTCTGCGAGCGATCGAAGAACGTAGGATCGAGCGCGTAGGCGGCGAACGGCCAATCGACGTCGACGTGCGGATCATCGCCGCGACGAACCAGACCCTGAGCCATCTCGTCGAGGGGGGTCGATTCAGGGCGGACCTGTTCTATCGCCTGCATGGAATCCAGCTCCGGCTGCCGCCGCTGCGCGAGCGCGTCGACGATCTACCCGAGCTCATCAACACCTTCCTCGATCGCGCCCGGAGCAAGCTATCCCGGACGGCAGCGACGATCTCCCACGAGGCGCTGCAGCGCTTGTGGGTGCACGCGTGGCCGGGAAATGTCCGCGAGCTGAAGCACGTCCTCGAGGGTGCGGTCCTGCTGTCCGATGGGGTCATCCGGCCCGAGCACCTTCCCCCGGCGATCCAGACGTCAGGCGTCACAGAGCGCGCGACGGCATCCGCGCGCTCGCTCGACGAGACGATCGACGACGTCGAGCGTCAGATGATTCTCGCGGCGCTCGGACGTGCGGATGGTGTGCAAGTACGCGCCGCGCGGCTGCTCGGCATCACCGAGCAGAGCCTGTGGTACCGGATCAAGAAGCACGGGATCCAAGTGCGAGTAACGGGCTCACCGCCGTCCGTCGAGCAACCCGTGAGCGCCAGGTCATCGGCGTAGATGGGCGTCACCTCCTCGCGATGAAGGGCTTGTAGCCCTTCCCCTCGAGCGCCTTGAGAGCCGAGGTCGCGGCGGCGCGATCCGCGTAGGGCCCGACGCGCACGCGGTGCAGCACATCGCCGCGGGTACTCACCGCGGCTGGCGCCGACGCAGCCCCCGCGGCCGACTCCTCGACGCGGTACTTCTGCTGATGGAGACGCCCGGCCAGCCGCTTGGCGGCTTCGGGATCCTTAAACGCCCCGACCTGGATCCAGTAGGCGCGGCTCTCCGCGGCAGGGCTCACCGCCGCCGACGGGTGCACCGCTGGCGTGGCCGGCTCGGCCATCGGCGCTACGCGCGGCGCGGCGGCGGGAGCACTCGATGTCGGGGACGCGTTCACCTGGGCTTGCTCGGCTGCCAGAAGCGACGCTGACTGCGCAAGCGAGCGCAGAACCGACGGCCGCGGCGCGAACATGTTCCAGGCCACGAGCACCGTTATCGACGCCGCGAGGGCGGCGCCGCCCACGACCGCGGCAGTCCGCTTCCACCGAGTCGCCGGCGTGTTCGCCTCCGCCCAGAGCCGATCGAGAACGTCCGTCATGAACGGCCGCGGCTCCGGCTGCTTGTGGAGCGCTCGCCTGACGATGCGCTCCACGACGACGGGAACGGTGGGCCGGCGCAAGCTCATCCGGACCGGCGTCTCCGTCAGGTGCTTTGCGAGGACAGCCTCGCTCGTCGCCGCCTGGAATGGGGGCATGCCACAGAACAGCTCGTAGAGGGTAACTGCGAACGCATAAATGTCCGTCTTCTCCGTCACCGGCGCCTGACGGATCTGCTCGGGCGAGAGGTATTCTGCCGGTGGCGTCGCGGTGATCACGCCCTCCATCGCCGGCGCGTCGCGCAGGCCCGCCAGCTCCACGTCCATCAGTTTGACGCGCCCATCGTCGAGAACCATCACGTTGCAGGGGCGGAGAGCGCCGTGGATCAGGCCCTGGTTGTGCAGCGCCTCCACGGCTCCGCCGAGGTCGAGCGACAAGCGGAGCGCGGCGCCGATGTCGAGCGGCTCGCCTTCCGACAGGATCTCGCTCAAACGGCGCCCCTCGACGAACTCCATCGCCACGAAGGGTCGGCCCTTTTCGGCTTCACCGAACTCCCGGACGCGAACGAGTCCCGGATGGGCCGTCGATGCGTCGACAACCGACCGGATCATGCGCTGGACCGCCTCCACGGCGTGGGGTACGCCCACGAGCCCGCGAGGCAGGAGCCGGATCGCGACCCGGTGGCCGGTCGTCTCCTCCTCGGCGAGATACACGGTCCCGAACGCGCCCGTCCCCAGCTCGCCGACGATCCGGTAGCGGCCCAGGACGCCCAGACCGATAGGGGCGCGGTCGGCGGGCTCGACAAACGGCACAGTCGTCGGCCCCGTCAGGCTCTCGTTGGTGTCGCTACTCACAGAGAATCTCCCGAGAAGTATGACGACACCCTCTCGTGAGCCAAAGTTTTTTGGCGCCCCTCTGGCGCAAAAGAAGACGCGCGCGGCCTCAACGTCGGGCGCGAAGCCGCGCCGCGCGAGCAGGCGCAGGACGCGCCGCCGCACGGCTCATGTCGAGGAGGTCGCGGCTACCTCAGCATGAGCACGATGACCACACCCCAGACGATCAGTAACGTGTTGCCGACCGCGTATGTGATCGTGTAGCCGAGGGCGGGGACGTTGCTCTGCGCCACGTCCTGGATGGCCCCCAGCGCCGCCGTCGTGGTGCGCGCTCCCGCGCAGGCGCCGAGCAGGACGCCGGGATGGAACTTGAACACGTACTTCCCCGCGAAGATCCCGACGAGGAAGGGCATCACGGTCACGAATATGCCCCACAGGAACAGGCTGATTCCGGCCTCCTTCAGGCCCTTGAGGAATCCGGGGCCCGTGCTGATGCCCACCACGGCGATGAAGATCGTGAGCCCCATGTTGTTGAAGGCCCACAGGGTGGGTTCGGGGATGCGGCTGAAGGTGCGCTTGACGGCTCGGAGATAGCCGCCCACCAGACCGGCGACGAGGGCGCCGCCGCTCGTGCTGAGGCTGAGGGGCACGCCGCCGATGAGAATGCTGAACGCCCCGACCACGACGCCCGCCACGATGCCCAGGCCCATGAAGACCACGCCGGTCTTCCCGGCGGACCGATCGGCATAGCCCAGCACCTCGACCGCCCGCTCGACGTCACGCTTGGCGCCCATCACCTGCAGCACGTCGCCGCGGTCCACCGTGGTCCCGGGCGTGAAGGGCATCTCCTGCCCCTGCCGGATCAGCTTGCGGAGGAACACCCCGGGCCCCTGGTGATCATGCGCCGCAGCGATCTGCCGAAGAGTCTTCCCGGCCACGGTCTTGTTCGTGATGACGACATCCACGATCTCGAGCGGGGAGACGAGCAACTCGCGGT
>QHSV01000061.1 GCA_003221655.1 Candidatus Rokuibacteriota bacterium | reverse complement strand
CCCGATGGTCACGGCATCGAAGTACTCTACGAGCTCCCGCGTGAAGTGTGGCAGGGCGACATCGACGGCGCGCAGAACTACGCGGAGATGCTCCCCACGGAGGGCGACGAGGCGCTGGTCGATCGAACGGAGAACCCCGTCTTCTCGATCAGGTAGCCCTGGGCGGAGGCCAGCCCAACCATTCGCAGATGGCCCGGCCCATGATCCACTCCTTGTCCTGCCCGGAGAGCCAGGGTAACTCCTCGGTAAATAGCGTCACCGCCTGACGCCAGGGGCACGGGAGCCGCGTCCAGTCGGTGCCCCAGAGCGTCCGGCGTGGCCCGAACGCGTCGTACACCCGGCGAATGTGCGCGTGGAGTCCGGGGAAGGGATAGGGCTCGGTGGAGTAGCACGGCAGCGCCGAGGCTTTGACCGCGATGTTCCCGCGTCGCGCGAGCGTGCATAGCTCCGGCAAGCCGGTGAAGGCCTCGGTGCCCTTGGACCCGCTGCGGATCCCCAGGTGATCGATGACGAGCCTGAGCCCGGGATGACGCTCGGCGATGCGATCGACGGCGGCGAACGAGCCCGCCACAGACATCATCACGGGGATGCCGGCACGCTCCGCGGCCGTCCAGAGCCAGTCGGCCGTGCCGTCCGTCAGCCACGGTCGCTGTCTCTCCGTGGAGAACGTGAAGCGCATCCCGAGCATGCCGGGCTGACGCTTCCATCCGTCGACGAGCACCCGGCTCTCCGGCTTCTCGATCGCCAGTCGCCCCATCACGGCGAACCGATCCGGGTGTAGCCGCGCCGCTTCGAGGGCCAGGTCGTTGCGATCGCCCTCCCACGACGGCGGCACGATGACGACGCGATCGACGTCGGCCTCCTTCATACCATCGAGCGCCATATCCTTGGTGACGGGATAGGGCTTGTGGGCCCGGTGCGCCTCGCCCGGCGGCCACGGGCGCCCGGGGGCATCGGCGCCCCAGAGGTGCACCTGCGCGTCGACGATCAGCATGTCTCGTGCGGTCGCTCACTCCCTCCGGGCGACGGGCCCGCGCAGTAACCGGCCGGGCAGCGCGCCGGTGTGCTTGCCGTCGCGCAGCAGGACCTCGCCGTTGACGATGGTGGCGGCGATGCCGCGCGTGCGCTGCACGAGCCGACGCGCACCGGAGGGAAGGTCGTCCACCACCTCCGGCATCTCCGCCGCGATCGTCTCGGGATCGAAGACGACGAGGTCGGCCGCCATTCCCTCGCGGATGAGCCCGCGGTCGGCAAAGCCCCAGAGCGTGGCCGGCACCAGCGTCAGCATCCGCACCGCCTGCTCGAGGGTGAACGCCTGCTTGCGGCGCACCCAGTGATAGAGCAGGTGCGTCTGGAGCGACGAGTCCATGAGCTGTGAGACGTGCGCCCCCGAGTCGGAGAACGTGACGACGGCCCGCGGGTGGCGCATCAGCTCGAGGGCGTAGTCCTGGTCCTCGTTGGCGACGGGCTGGAGGAAAAAGAGGTCGAGGTCTCGGGCGAGGGCGAGGTCGATCATGGTCTCGGCCGGATGCTGGCCGCGCTCGCGGGCGACCTCGGCGACCGTGCGATGCGGTCCTTCCACGGTGTCGAAGACGAGGAGCCAATCGTAGTCGGCGGCGCGCGCTTCGGCCCCGACGGGACGCCCGCCGTCGCTTTCACCCGAGGCCTCGACGAGCCGGCGGCGCAACTCGGGGTCGTGGAGCCGCCGCCGCTGCTCGGCGAGCGGCAGCGCGCGTAGCTCTTTCCACACCGGTAGCCGGTCGAAGGGCATCTGGGTCTTGAACGAGAGCAGTGCGCTCAGCGAGCGGCTGTGCACCTGGGCGAACATGCGCCCGCCAGCGGCGGCGGTCTCGTCGAGAAGATCGAGGTACTTTCGCCAGACGTCCGGCACGTCACGACGGCTGAATACCCCGAACGTCACCGGGCGCCCGGTCTCCACGGCGAGATCGCGCAGCCGGATGTGATAGTCGCGCAGACCCGGATCGCCCGGGGCACGGTCCACGCCCTCACCGGCGATCTCGAAGAGTCCGGCGTTCAGCTCGCCCATAACGCCGACCAGCCGCCGCACCTCGTTCCATGTCGCCAGGCGGCTCGCGACGTAACGCCCGTCGGGAGTCTCGTGGGCCGGCGACCGTGAGGTCGTGAAGCCGATCGCGCCGGCGCGAATGGCGTCACGCACCTCGCGCTCCATCGCCTTGAGATCGTCCTCGCTGGCCGCCTGCTCGAACGCCCGCTCGCCCATCACGTAGGTGCGTACGGCCGAATGGCCCACGTAGCCCCCGTAGTTGATGCCCTTGGGCAGAGAGTCGAGGCAGTCGAGGAACTCGGGGAAGGTGGTCCAGCGCCACTCGATGCCCGCCTCCATGGCGGCGGGCGGGATGTCCTCGGCGCGCTGGAGATTGCGGACGACGAGGTGCTTGTTCTCCTCGGCGCAGGGGGCGAGCGTGAAGCCGCAGTTACCCATCACGACCGAGGTGATGCCGTGCCAGCAGGACGAGGTGCCGAGCGGATCCCAGAAGATCTGCGCGTCCATGTGCGTGTGGCCGTCCACGAAGCCGGGTGTGACTACCTGGCCCTCGGCGTCGACCACGTCGCGGGCCCGCTCGCGAATTCGGCCGATCGTGACGATGCGGCCGTGCCGCACGCCGACGTCGGCCCGATACCGCGGCAGACCGGATCCATCGATCACCGTTCCGTTCTTGATGACCAGGTCGTAGGACATTCTCGGGTCCTCTCTCTAGCGCTGGCCCTGGGCCCGGTCGGCGACCTGGACGCTCTTCTTGTCGAGGTCGAAGCGCAGCGTCTTCTGGCTCTCGACGTCGCCGCCGGTGACCCGGATGAAGAACGTGTCGTCGCCGTACTCGATCGAATGGATGTCGCCGACCGCGAACACCGCGGCGTGGCCGGCCTCGTTCATGAAGTCACGCTGGAGCTCGAGCTCCGCGTGGCCGGGCTTGCTCCCGTCGTCCAGGCGGCGCCACCGGCGCATCCGCGTCGGATTCTTGTAGTTGCCGTAGATCACCCAGCACGGGCCGTGGTCGTGCGGAACGGACTTGCCGCCCTTTTCCCGGCCGTGCACGAGCACGTGAACGTCGGTTTCGGGATCGTGGCCGATCGTCGTGCGTTCCTTGTATGGCACCGGCTCGCCCAGATGCTTCTTCAACAGTTCAGGGTTGCGGAGCAGATTCTCCAGGTGGTCCCGGATTTCGACGAGCCCTGACGGGATACCTTTCGTCTTGATGGTCGCCCGCGTATCGGCGAAGAACCGGTCGAGCGTGTACCCGGTGTCCATGGGCGGTCTCCTTTCTCCCAGCCCTGGATGATAGCAGGTCGGGGTCGAGCGGAGCGCCCGCGCTTGTAGCATACTTGGCGCTCATGAACGTCTTCGTCTTCGACCTCTTGCCCTACGACGAGCATCTGGACCATCTCAAGGACGGCAAGGAGCTGCCGTGGCCCCTGCCCAGGCGGCACTTCAAGCCTGACGTGGCCGTCCGCACGTACACCGAGCACCTCGCCGCCTGGGAAGCGATGGACCGGCTCGGATACGACGGCGTGGGGTTCAACGAGCACCACACCTCGCCTTACGGGCTCATGAACTCGCCGAATCTCCTGGCCGCCGCGGCCGCGCAGCGGACGCAGCGGCTCAAGCTCCTCATGTACGGCAACCTGCTCCCGCTGCACGACCCGCTCCGGCTGGCCGAGGAGCTCGCGATGCTCGACTGCATGTCGAACGGCCGCATCGTGTCCGGCTTCGCGCGCGGCATCCCGCGCGAGCACAACGTCTACAGGGTGCCGCTCTCCGATTCGCGCGCCCGCTTCGAAGAGGCCTGGGAAGTCATCTACCGCGCGTGGACGGAAGAGGTGTTCTCCTACGAGGGCCGGTTCTGGTCGTATCGGGACGTCGCCATCTGGCCCCGGCCGGTGCAGCAGCCGCACCCGCCCGTCTGGGTGCCCGTCACCGGCAGCAAGGAGACGATCGAGTGGGCGGCTCGCCACAATATCCCGATCACACCCGGCCTGGCCCCGCTGCGGGGACTGCGCGAGGACATCATCCGCTACTACGCCCGCTGTCTCGCCGAGCACGGCCACCGGCTCACGCCGGACCACCTGATCATCCAGGCGAGCGCGTACGTCGCCGACAGCAAGGCCCAGGCCGTGCGCGAGGCCGGCCCCTATCTGCTCTACTTCAACCAGACGCTCTTCAGCCACGGCAACATCACGGAGGCCAACCTGCAGCGCGACGCCGGCTACCTGAGCTCGGCATCCTTCGATTACCTGCGTCCCGAGAACCTGCCCGCGGTCTCCGGCGCCCGCGAGCGCTACCGTGACATGACCATGGCCGATGTCGAGCGCGAGGCGGAGCACCTGCCGTGGGGGACGGCCGACGAGGTGATCGAGCGGATCGTCGCCGCCGCCGACCACGCCGGCGCGGCCACCGTGCTCGTGAACATGAACCGCGGCGCCATGCCGCACGAGATGTTCACGGAGCAGGTGCACCGGTTCGGAAGCAAGGTGCTGCCCGCGTTGAAGGCCCACACCGTCGCGGCTCGATGACCGACCCCCGCGTCGTG
>QHSV01000060.1 GCA_003221655.1 Candidatus Rokuibacteriota bacterium | reverse complement strand
CGACGCCGCAAACCCGCCCTGCTCGGAGAAGTCGAGGAGCGTCGTGGGTTCCCAGGTCGTGTACTGGGTACCGTAACGGAGATGGTCGGTCACTCCCGCCGGAGAGACGATGTTGCCGGGATTCATGCGGTTGTCCGGGTCGAAGGCGCGCTTGAGCTCCCGGAAGGCCTGCATGATCCGCGGACCGTACAGTCGCTCGAGGAACGGGCTACGCGCCCGCCCGTCGCCGTGCTCGCTCGAGAGCGTGCCGCGGAACTTCACCACCAGATCGGTGATCTCGTCCGCGATGGCGCGTACCTGCTCGAGGCCGCGCGGCGTCTTGAGGTCGATCACCGGACGGATGTGCAGGCACCCGACGGAACAGTGGCCGTAGTAGGCGCCGACGGTGTCGTGCTTGGCGAAGATCTCCCGGAAGCGCGTCACGAACTCGGGGAGGTGCCGGGGCTCGACCGCGGTGTCCTCGACGAACGCGATTGGCTTCTTGTCACCCTTCATGCCCAGGAGCAGGCCGAGCCCCGCCTTGCGCAGACTCCAGATGGACTGCACCTGGGCCGGATCGTGGGCGACGTGCGAGGCGTAGCCGAACTGCTCGCGCCGGCGCCGCGCCTCGAGCGCCTCGACCTTGGCTCGGACCTCGGCGTCCGTCTCGGCCGCGTACTCGACGATCATGATCGCGGCCGGGTCACCCTGGACGAAGCTCATGCGCTTCGACTGCTCGATGTTGCCCCGCGCGAGGTCGAGGATCATCTTGTCCGTCAGCTCGACGGCATACGGCCCCGTCTCGAGGATCGCCTGCGAGGACTCGAGGGCCTCCTGGATGTCACGGTAGTGGATGACATCGAGCGCCGTCCTCTTGGGACGCCGCACGAGCCGCACCTTCGCCTCGATCACGGTCAGCAGCGTGCCCTCGGAGCCGACGATGAGGCGCGCCACGTTGAGGCGAGAGCCCGAGCCAAATCGCGCCGGGGCGGATCGACCAGGCGGGTCGGAGCCGGGTTGCGCCGGTGTCAGGCCACCCCCGGTCCAAGCCGGCCTCACGGCCGCCCCTACAACACTCCCCGCTACAACACTCACAAGCTCGTTCAGGTTATAGCCCGCTACCCGACGCCAGTGCGCCGGGTAGCGCGCCTGGATCTCGTCGCCGTACGTCTCGCGGATCCGCGCGATCTCTCGGTAGATCTGGCCCTCGAGCCCTGGCGCCCGGCACTTGACGCCGAACTCGTCGGGCGTGATCTCGCCGAAAACCACGCGCGAGCCGTCGGCGAGAATGGTCGTCAGCTCGATGACGTGCTCGACGGTGAGGCCGTAGGCGATGGAGTGCGAGCCGCCTGAATTATTGCCGAGCATGCCACCGAGCGTCGCGCGGTTCGACGTCGAGGTGTCCGGACCGAAGAGCAGGCCCAGCGGGCGTACGTGGTGGTTCAGGTTGTCTTGCACGAGGCCCGGCTGCACCCGCGCCCACAGCTCCTCGGTGTTCACCTCGAGCACACAGTCCATGTACCGCGAGAAGTCGAGCACGAGCGCGTGGTTGACCGTCTGGCCGGTGAGCGACGTGCCGCCACCGCGCGGCAGGATCGCGACGCCGAGCTTCCCGGCGACCTTGACCGCCGCCTGGACGTCGTCGGCGTCGCGCGGGATGACGACGCCGACGGGCTCGACCTGGTACATGGAGGCGTCGGTCGAATAGAGGAGGCGGGATCCCGGATCGAAGCGAACGTCCCCGCGCATTTCCTTGCGGAGCTCACGCTCGACGTCGTTCACGCCGTTATTATACTCGGTGGGCGAGGGCCGATCGCTACGGGTACTATAGTGGCGTGGCCGGTTCTCTGCTCACCCTCGTCCTGCTCCTCGCCCTCGCGGTCCACGGCGAGGCGGCGCCCGCAGCGCCGGGCTTCAAGGTGAAGCTCCTCGACGGAAAGACCTCGCTCGATTCTCACGACCTCGTTGGCAAGAGGATCCTCGTGCTGCGTTTCCAGGCGTCCTATTGCAAGCCGTGCGCGAAGGAAGCCCCGGGGCTCGCCCGTGTCTACGACCGCTACCGGGCCCGCGGGGTCGAGGTGCTGGCGTTCCACGTCCAGGACACCGCCAGGGACACCCGGGCCTTCGTGCGAAAGTATAAGGTCACCTATCCTGTCGCGCTCGACACGAAGCTGACGATCGGCAATCCCTTCGGCTTCAAGGGCTCGCCGTACACGGTCGTGATCGATCGGAAGGGGGAGATGGTCGCGCAGATCCACGGCGAGTCGGCGGTTACGCGCCTGCCGCGCATCCTCGACGAGCTCCTGAAGAACGACCCGCAGCAGCCCTCGTGAGTCAGGGCCTCAGCATCACCTCGATCGCGCGGTCCCGAAACGTGATGGCGTTCACGAGTTTGCCCCCTGGTGCTTCATATCTCGCTCGTACAGCGCGAGCGCTGCGGCACCACGCACGCTGACTCGCTTGTCCCCGGGCACGATCGTGACGCGCGTGGCGGCCAGGGCGCGCGGGAACGCGTACTCACCGGCCGCGCGGAGAATCTTCGTCTCGAGCGGCGCCAGGGACTGCGCGACCCCGCCGGTGACGATGATGATCTCCGGGTTCAGGCCGTTGACGACGGTACCGATCATCGCGCCCAGCGCCTGGCAGGCCTCGTCAACGACCGACGCGGCCACGGAATCGCCCTCAGCGGCTGCGTGGAAGACGTCCGGCGTCGTGATCCCCATCGGATCTCCTCCGGCGGCCTTCAGCAAGGGGGCCTGCGCGCGGCCTGCGACCCGAGCGCGCGCGGAATCCACGATCCCCCGCCCGCTCGCGTACAGCGCGAGGCACCCGCGTCCGCCGCACCAGCACCGCGGGCCGTCGAACCGGACAGGCGCATGACCCAGCTCGCCGCCGAAGCCGACGGCGCCCCGCACGAGACGGCCCTCGAGCACGACGCCGGCGCCGAACCCCGTCCCGGCCGCCAGAACAACGAGAGACCGGGCTCCCCGGCCGGCGCCGAACATCCACTCGCCGAGCGCTAGCGCGTTGACATCGTTGTCCACGAACGCGGGCCGGCCGAACTCCGCCGTGAGCTCATCGGCCAGTGGCCGACCCTCGAGCTCGGGGACATGGCTGACGGGCTCCCCAACGCGGCCACGGGCCACATCGACCGGCCCGGGCACGCCCACACCGATGGCGTCGATCGACCGCGTGCGACGCGCGGCCTCGTCGCTCACCTTTCGGATCAGCGCGCTGATTGCGGCGAGGGGTTTGGCCGGCGCCTTGCCTCGCGTGGGCGCGCTCTCGTCCAGGAGTACGTCGCCGTCGCGGGTGACCACGCCGGCCGCCGTCGTGGTGCCGCCGACATCCACGCCGACGATCGCCGCGGTCATCAGGGGTGCCGGATCAAACCACTCACCCAGCCTTAGAGGTCGCCGAAGTGGCAGAGGCGAATGCCGAGGCTCGCGGCCGCCGCCCGCGCGCCCGCTGTCCCGAGACCGACCATCTCGGTCTCGCGCTGTCGCCCGTAACGGCTGTAGGTGAGCGCGTCATCGAACCAGCCGGGGTGCGCCATGAACTCCGAGACGCCGGCCGGCAGGGTTCGGAGTTGAGCGACGGTTCGGGCGAGCGACCAGTAAGGGCCGGGGCCTGACTCGCCGAAGAAATGGTCGGGGGTCCGAAGGCCCGCGGTGACCGCTCGGGCACGCGCCCATCCGTCCTGGCTCCTGACGGGGACGCCGAGGCGACGCGCGGCGTCGAGGATCACCGCGGCGACGGGCGTCAGGAGCCCGACGTGATGGTGCGTATCGAGGTGGGTGGGCCGCCGCCCCATCAGCGACGTGAATTTCTCGATCTGCGCCGTCACTTCGCGCTCGATGTCTTTCACGTCCGCCCGCGCCGCAGCGTGGCGTGGGTCACGGACCAAGCGGCCGTCAGGGCCCACGAGCGACCGCGCTCCCGAGAGTGGTCGGCCGAGCGTCAGGTTCACGTGGAGCCCGACGCCGAGGCCGGAGTCGCGGAGCGCGCTGACCGCCACCGCGTCGATCGCCGCGGTGGCGAGGACCGTCGTGCTGCTGACGATCCCGTGGCGGTGCGCGGCCAGGATCCCGGCACTGACCCCTGACGTGAGACCGAAGTCGTCGGCGTTGACGATGAGCCGTCGTGTCATCGTGCGGTCACTCCGGGCCGGTGCCCTGGATCATGAACCGCTCGACGGTCACGGGAATCCCGGCCGGGACGGAGGCTTCCGAATCCATCGCTCGGATGTGCTCGAGCCGCTCGTACCCGATTCTCGGGAACGACTGGATCTCGCTGGCGACGATCGTCGGGGTGAACCCCGCCCCCTCGAGCTTCGCGAACGCGGTCTTCAGGCCGAGGAACGCGAAGATCGTGATGATCAGCCGGCCGCCCGGGCGAAGGTGCCGGCGGGCGCCTGCTATCACGCGATCCAACATCTCCCAGCCGTCGGGGCCGCCGTTGTCGGCGGCCGCCGCCGCATCCCATCGCGCGCGGTTCGGCGGGGTGGGCATCTGCGGCGCGTTCGTGCACACGACGTCGAACCGCTCGCCCACTACCGGCGCATAGCAGTCGCCGAGCCGCGCGTCCAAGACGACGCCGTTGAGGATCGCGTTCGTACTGATCACGCCGACGGCTTCGGGGAGGATGTCGGTCGCGACGACGTCGGCGCCTGCTTTCGCCGCGAGCACGGCGGCCAACCCGAGCCCGGCGCCGATCTCGAGCACTCGCTCACCCGGGCGGACGACGAGGTGCCGGCAAAAGAAGAGGGAGCCGGCCTTGGGCGGCTGGACCGCGTCGGGGACGCGGAACAGGCAGCCCCGCCAGGCGAACAGGAAAACGCCCGGATCGTCACTTTCCAAGGACGCGCCGGAAGTAGAGGCGGAGCGCTTCCTTGAGCTGGGCCCGCGCTCCTGCCGAGGTCTTCGCGTCTTCGAGCTGTTCGATGTCGAGCT
>QHSV01000059.1 GCA_003221655.1 Candidatus Rokuibacteriota bacterium | reverse complement strand
CGCACCCGTGAGGTTCGACGAGATCTTGAACTCCAGCTCGACCGTCGAGGACGCCGAGATCGACGCCGCGCAGCGCACCGTCGGGCCCGACGACGTCGCGTACATCCTCTACACGTCAGGCACGACGTCGACGCCGAAGGGCGTTCAGCTCCGGCACGGCGGCCTCGTTGAGAACATGTGGAACATCGGCGAGCGCCAGCACCTCACACCGGCTGACCGGATGTGGATGGGCATCTCTCTCTTCTGGAGCTTCGGCGGCGCCAACGCGCTCCTGACCGTGATGACTCACGGCGGATCGATCGTGCTGCAGGAGTCCTTCGACGCCGCGGCCGCGTTGGAGTTGATCGAGCGCGAACGCTGCACGGTCTACTACGGCACACCGAACATCGCGCTTGCGCTCACCGAGCATCCCGACCGCCCGCGGCGCGACCTCTCCTCGCTGCGCACCGGCGCCGCCATCGGGCCGCCGTCCGCCATGCAGATGGTGATGGACCTCGGGGCCCGCGAGATCTGCAACGTCTATGGCCTGACCGAGTGCTACGGCAATTGCGCCGTCACCGACGCTCACGACCCCGCCGACAAACGCCTCGCGACCGTCGGCACGCCGCTCCCGGGCATGGAGATCCGGATCGTCGATCGCCAGACGCGGCGCCCGGCGGCGACGGGCGAGGTCGGCGAGATCCTTGTCCGTGGCCATCTGACGCCCGGCTACTACAAGGACATCGAGCGAAACGCAATCGCCTTTGACGCCGACGGCTTCCTCGTGACCGGCGACCTCGGCCTCATCGGCGACGACGGCTACCTTCGGTTCCGCGGCCGCATCAAGGAGATGGTCAAGAGCGGCGGGATCAACGTGGCGCCGCTCGAGGTCGAGGAGGTCCTGCTCGGGCATCCCGCCGTCGAGCAGGCGTACGTGGTCGGCCTGCCCGATCCGCGCCGAGAGGAGATCCTCGCCGCCGTGGTCGTCCTCCGCGAGGGCCACGACGCCGAGCCCGAGGCGCTGCGGACCTTCTGTAAAGAGGCGCTCGCGGCGTACAAGGTGCCACAGCAGTTCTGTCTGCTGCGGCGGGACGAGCTTCCAGTGACCGACACCGGCAAGGTGCAGAAGCTCCGGCTGGCCGAGATGCTCGCCGCAAAGCGCGGCGGCTAGCTGCTCTAGCCCAGGTCGAGCCCCACGAGCTTCCCGATCGCCGCCAGGTCGCAGGCGATGCCGACCACGTCGGCCAGCCGGTCGTAGCGCGCGGCGGCGCTCGACGGCGCTCCCCAGCGCGGGTCCGCCGGCACACCCCTGCGCCCGGCCAGGTACAGCAGGAGCGCGCGCCGGAGGGCGTCGTTGGCGAAGAGACCGTGCAGGTACGTGCCCACGACGTTCCCCGCGTCGTTCAGCGCGCCATCGCGCTCGTCGACCCGGCGATCGCGATGTGCCACGACAAGGAACGGCCGACGCGCCGCCCTGACCTCCGTCCGTCCGACGTGGATCTCGTACGCCTCGATGTCCGCACCGGCCGCCAGCGCGAACGGCCCCGCGTCGGCGCCCACGCGTCCACGCACGCGCACTGTCGTCTTGTCGCGCTCCAGCGAGGTGACCACCGGCAAGAGCCCGAGCCCCGCCGTCGTGGCCGCGGAGGACTCGACGCCGTCAGGATCATGGACGGCCATGCCGAGCATCTGGTAGCCACCACAGATCCCGACGACCGGCCGGCCGGCCGACGCGGCCGCGGTGACCGCATCGGCCAGCCCGGCGTCGCGAAGCCAGGCGAGGTCCTCAGCGGTGTTCTTACTCCCGGGTAGAACGATCAGGTCGGCGTTCTCGACCTCGGCCGGGCGGCGCACGAACCTCACGCGCACGCCGGGCTCGCGCGCCAGCGGCTCGAGGTCGTCGAAGTTGGCGATCCGTGGCAACCGCGCCACCGCCACCTCCAGCGCGGCGGGGCCGTTCGCGCGCTCGAGGTCCTCGAGGTTCAGCGAGTCCTCGGCCGGCACGAGCGACTCGGCGATGAAGGGGACGACGCCGAGCACCGGCACGCCGGTCCGGGCGGTCAGCTCGTCGAACCCGGGCTTCAGGAGCGCGGCGTCTCCGCGGAACTTGTTGACGACGAAGCCGGCGATCCGCGCGCGGTCCTCCTTCGGCAGCAGCGCCAGCGTGCCGACAAAGGCCGCGAAGACGCCGCCACGATCGATGTCACCGACGAGGAGCACGGGCGCGTCGGCCAGACGCGCGATCTGCATGTTGACGATCTCGCCCTCGCGCAGGTTGATCTCGGCCGGACTCCCGGCGCCCTCGACGACCACGACGTCGTGCATGCGGCGCAATCGCTCGAGGCTCTCCCGCACGAGGTCGAGCAGCCCGGGCTTCATCCGCGCGTACTCGCGGAACGTCGTGGTGGCCACGGGCCGTCCCCGCACCACGACCTGCGACCGGTTGTGCGCCTCGGGCTTGAGCAAGATCGGGTTCATGTCGACGGTGGGCTCGACGCCCGCCGCCTCCGCCTGCGCCGCCTGCGCCCGGCCGATCTCGCCGCCGTCGACCGTGACCGACGAGTTCAACGCCATGTTCTGCGACTTGAATGGCGCCACGCGATAGCCCGCGCGGGCGAAGAGACGGCAGAAGGCCGTGGCGAGGACTGACTTGCCGACGGCCGAGCTGGTGCCCTGAATCATGAGACACGGCGCCAGCTCGTTCAATAGCGGACCTCGAAGCCCGTCAAGGCCGTGATCCGCGGAGACGAGAACCCGAAGACCTCTTCGTACTTCTCGTTCAGCACGTTCTGCAAGCGGGTCTTCCAGGTGATCTCCCGGAGTCCGATCACGTTCTTGAACAAGACGACGGCGAAGGAGAGATCGAGCTTGTCGTAGCCCGGGTTCGTCACCCGCGGGCTATCCGGGCTGCTGAAATCACGATCGATCGATTGCCCCTTGACGAAAAGCGTCCCCACCGCCCTCAGCCGGTCGCCCGTGTACCCGACCGACACGCTTCCCGAATGTCTGGGCCGGCGAAGGAGCGGCTCCCCTTTGGGGAACTCGTTCTGCCCGCCGATCCCGCCGTCGTCCGTCACCTCGGTCCGGAGGAAGGTGTAGGTCCCGGTCGCGGTCCAGCCCTTCACGGGCCTCAGGACCATCACCGCCTCGACGCCGCTCGTCTTCGCCGCCTGGATGTTCTTCGAGCCGTCCACGAAGCTGACGAAGGCAATCAGATCCTTGAACCGGTTCTCGAAATACGTGGCCCCGATCTCGACCTTTTGACCGAAGAGCGGCTGATCGACACCCGCCTCCCAGCTCTCCGACCTCACGGACTTGATGTCCCGGTTGCCGGGGACGCCGAAGCCCCCGAACTGTTCGAAGAAGCTCGGCTCCTTGATACCGGTGCCCCAGGCGCCGCGCACGCGTGTTTTCGTCACCGGAGCCACGGCAGCAAGCGCCACGCGGGGCGTGAGCTCGGTGCCGAAGACGGTGCTGTCGTCGTATCGTCCGCCGGCCGTGAGGAAGAGGGTGTCCATCCAGCCGAGCTGGGTCTGCGCGTAAAGGGACTGGGTCTCCCGGCTCACGTTCGTCCGGTTGGGCTCTCCCACCGGATGGAGACGCTGGGTGAAGTTCTGGTACTCGTACGTCCCGCCCAGGACGATCACGGGCGTGATCTCCCAGAACTTCGGCGGGGAGAGCGCGATGTTGTAGTCGACGAGCAGTCGGCTCTCCGAGCTCGTGGTCTTCATCCCTTCCGGCGGCGAAAACGCGTCGGTCGGGACGTCGTCTCTCGGGTCCACGAAGCTGCTGCCCGTGAGATTGGCGCCAAACTTTACACGATGCTCGAGCCACGCCGTCTGGCGATACCGCGCACCGAGAGTTCCGACGAAGCGCTCGTCCTCCAGGAACTGGTGGGGATCGAGGATCTCGAAACGGTCGCCGGTCCCTTCCGTCGGAATCCCGACCCGGCTCGCGATGTAGCGCGCCGTGAGCGTGAAGTCGAGGTCGGACGTCGGACTCAGATCGAGCCGAAGGGCGGCGGTTTCATTCCGGTAGTCGTTGTTGACGTCGAGAATCCCCGACGTCCCGACGTGACCGTACTCGAAGAAGACGCCGGCCTGTCGGTTTCCCCACGACGCGCCGACCCGCTCCTCGTGGGTGCCGTAGTTGCCGCCGCCCGCAAATGCCCAGGCGGAGAACGGCCCTTCTCCGCGCGGCGTGAGGAACTGGATGACCGACGTCATTGCGTCTGCCCCGTACAGCGCGCTCTGAGGCCCTCGGACGATCTCGACGCGGCCGATGCCCGCCGTCGTGATATTCGAGAAATCGAACCCCCCGCCGCCCTGGTTCACCTTCATCCCGTCGATGAGCACCAGGTTCATGTCGCTGTTGCCGCCGCGGGCGAAGATGCCGGTGGTACCCCCGCGGCTCCCGGTCTGGATCAGCGAGAAGCCGGGCTGCTCTCTGAGGATTTGCAGCGCGTCCGTCGCCTGTCGCTGCTCGATCTGCTCGCGCGTCAGCACGCTGACGGACGAGCCGGTCTGCCCGACCGGCGTCTCGGTTTTCGTCGCGGTGACCACCACGGGATCCATCGGCGTCGCTTGATCCTGTGCGACCGCCTCTCCTGAACTCCAGAGCACGAACACGAACGTCAGAACTCCGATGACCCGCGTCATCTCGTCCTCTCACGGACGGAGCCCGCGGAGCGCCTCGACTCTCCGCTGGCCTGTCCGTCTCGGGCCCGGAGCAGGTTTCCTGGCTCCCGGATCGTCCTACTCCCCGCCCTTCCCGGCCTCGCGCGGCCAGTGGTTTCGCGGATTTCGTCCCCGGTTACAGTTACGGGGCA
>QHSV01000114.1 GCA_003221655.1 Candidatus Rokuibacteriota bacterium | reverse complement strand
CGACGTGCTGGCTGTGCTGACCGACGCGAAGGACGGGCTCTTTCCGGAGCCGCGTGAGATGACCCTCGACTGCTCCTGCCCGGACTCGGCCGAGGTGTGCAAGCACGTCGCCGCTGTCCTCTACGGCGTGGGAATTCGACTCGACGCGAGGCCGGAGCTGTTCTTCGTGCTGCGCCAGGTGGATCAGGCGGAACTGCTCAGCTCGGCCACCGTCGGGGCTGTGTCGCGCGCGGGCCCGGCCGCGGGCAAGCGCATCGCCGACGATCGGTTGTCCGCGGTGTTCGGGATCGAGTTGGAGGACGCGCCGCCCGTGCGCGCGGGCCGCCCGCCACGCCGGGGCAAGCCTCGGCCATCCCACGTCGCCGGACGGAGACGTTGAGCCCCGGTCGCGGGTACCGTATCGTGGCGACAGCCATGAAGGCACCACCTCTTCCTCTCTGGCGGATGTCACGGTCCCGATACGACCAGCTGGTCGACGTCGGCATCTTCGGCCCAGAGGACCGGGTCGGGTCGAGCTGCTCGACCGGCTGCGCAAGGGCTCCCTGTACGCGCGAGCAGGGATCGCCGACTACTGGGTGGTCAACCTGATGGACGAGGGGCTGGAGGTCTACCGGGAGCCGGTGCGCGCCTCATCGCTGCACGGCGACTCCCGGTACGACTCGGTCCGTCTGCTCCGGCGCAACGCGGTCGTCACGCCGCTCGGCGCGCCTCGAGCCCGCATCCGCGTCGCGGCCCTGTTGCCGTGATCTCGGAGCCTGCAGCGCAAGCCGGCGGAGCTTCACTCCACCGCGCCCGGACTCTGAGGCTTCGCGCCATGGCAAGGAAGGGCGCGGTCCGCCGCCATCTGCTGATCTACGCGGGCATCACGCCGTTCGTCGTTATTTCGGTGTTCCCGGTCTTCTGGATGGCCATCACCGCCTTCAAGCAAGACGCCGACCTCTACCGGATGACCGGGGTCCCGTTCTGGTTCCATCTCCCACCGACGCTGGAGCACTTCGAGCGGCTGTTCACGCAGACGTACTTCCCCGCCCAGCTCCTCAACACGCTACAGCTCGCGGCGGGCGTCGTAATGATCACGATGGTGGCGGCGGTGCCCGCTGGCTACGCGCTCACGCGCTTGCGATTGCCCGGCGCCGAGAATCTCGGCATCGCGATCTTTGCGACCTATCTCGTCCCGCCGATCGTCCTCTTCATCCCGCTGGCACGGGTGGTGGGCGCGCTCGGACTTTTCGACTCGTGGTGGTCGCTCGTGGTCGTTTACCCCGGCTTCACGATCCCCTTTTGCACGTGGATGATGCTGGGATACTTCAAGACGGTGCCGGCCGAGGTCGAAGAGGCAGCGTGGGTGGACGGCTGCGGTCGCGTCAGTGCAATCTGGCGCGTCGTCCTTCCAGCGAGCCGCCCGGGTCTCGCGATTTGCGCGATCTTCGCGTTCTCGCTGTCGATGCAGGAGTACCTCTACGCCGTCGTGTACGTGGCGCCCCGGGCCGAGAAGGTGGTGACCGTCGGTCTCACGACGGCGTTGATTCGTGGGGACATCTTCTACTGGGGTTCGTTGATGGCAGGCGCGCTGCTCGTGGGTCTTCCCGTCGCGCTGCTCTACAACCTCGTCCTCGACCACTTCATCGAGGGCCTCACCGGCGCGGGCGCGCCGTAGCTCAGCCTCACCGCGACCCCAGTTGCCCGGTCCGGTATACTCGGCGCGCGACGATGATGTCAGGAGGGCATCCCATGGTCACTCTCGAGTTCCACGACCCGTCCGGCGCCATCGAGGTGAAGCAGCCGCACGCCCCGCGCGTCGCCAGCCTCGCGGGCAAGCGCGTCGGCTTCGTCAGCAATGAGCAGTGGCAGGCCTACCGCATGCTCCCGCGTCTCAAGGCCCTGCTCGAGGCGGACTTCCCGGGCGTCGAGGTGTTGCCGATCGACGCTTTCCCTCAGGGCAACGCCGTGATCGGCTCGGAGGAGACGGCGGCGCTCGTCAAGGCGAGCGGGGTCGACGCCGTCATCATCGGCAACGCTGCCTGAGGCTCCTGCGCCACTGCATGCGGCCGGGCGGCCGCTAGGCTCGAAGCCCAGGGAATCCCGACGGTCACGCTGACCCGCGAGGATTTCGTGGGGGTCATGACGAATGCCGTCGCCGGCGTCGGGCTGGCCCCGGACGCGGCGATGGTCACTTTTCCCATCGAGATATTCCTGCCGGGCAGCGACATCTCTCCAATGGAGATGCGCAAGCGGGAGTTCTACGACGGCCTGACGCGGTGGCGCTCGGCCTTTGCTCGCGACGGGGCGAGCGAGGCGCCGATGATCCGCGTGCAGGGGACTGGCGTCGAGGATGCCTTCGCGCGGGCGAACCATCTGATGCTCGCCAACCGCTGGGGCGATGGCCTTCCGCTCTGGCCCCCGACGCGAGAGCGAGTGGACTGGATCCTGGGCGGCGCCGCCCAACCGCGCGGACGCGGGCTTGGTACTTTTCCCCCGCGGGGCGGCGTGACCACGGTCGCGTCGTGCGCCATCGCGCTGGCGATGGCGGGAGGCCGCCCCGAATACCTGCCGGTGCTCGTGGCTGCGGTGGGCGCCTTCCTCGATGCCGAGTCGGGGAGCGAGCAGCTGCAGGCCGCGTCGGGCAGCGCCTTTCCGGTGGTGATCGTCAACGGGCCGATCGGCGGCCAGATTCGGCTGAATGCCGGCTTCGGCTGCCTGGGCCCGGATCCGCAGCGGCCGGCGGGCGCCAGCATCGGCCGCGCGCTGCGCCTGTTGCAGCAGAACCTCGGCGGCGCCCTACCCGGCATCGGCACCATGGCGAACTACGGTGGCATGCGCTACACGAACGTGGTCTTCGCCGAGGACGAGGCGAACCTTCCCGCGGGCTGGACGCCGCACGCCACGGAGCGCCATGGCTTCGCGCCCGGCACCAGCTCGATCTCGCTCGCGTTCGCCAACGGGGTCACCAACATCCGGCGGCGCGGCGCCAAGAAGGAGACGCCCGAGGAAGATGCGCTCCAGGGCATGTACCGCATGGCCGACTTCATGCGTGTGCCCAACATGCCCGGTCTCTCCGGCTACGAGCGGGGAACGCCGGGCATCCTGATGATCCCGGGGGTCGTGGCTCAGACCATGGCCGGCCTTGGCTGGACCAAGGCATCGATCCGCAAATTCCTCTGGGAGCATTCGAGGATCCCGTCCGAGCAGCTCCGTCGCGCGGGATGCCCGGCGTGGATCGAGATCGACGCGAGCAAGGTGACGCGCGAGAGTCTCGCCCTGGACCCGTGGCCGATCACCGCCAGCCCCGACAACTTCGTGATCGTCGTGGCCGGTGGCGGCCACCCGACGAACAGCTACTGGCTGCAGGGCTACAGTCCCGGCGTCGTCGGCCGCCCGATCGATCTGCCGTCATCCTTCGAGCGCCTGCTCGCCGACGCCGATCGCGACCTCGGGCCCCGCTAGGCGCGGAGCGGTGAGCCAGGGGGTCGGTTCGATCAACGGGCCAGGCCGGGGCTTCCGGCCGGCATGCCCGAGCGCCTTGACCGCGCGGTCGTACAGGCCCTGAGAAACCAGCTGGCCGCCGGCGAGCGCCGTCGCCACCTCGTAGACCACCTGCTCCCGCGGGTCCGCGAACGAGGCCGGAAGGCCCGCGATCATCGCTTCCACCGCGGGAACGGGAAGGCCGACCTCCTTGCCGCGCTTTTCGTGCGCAGCGGCGGGGTAGGCCGAATGCCACTTGCTGGTGATGACGATCACGGCGATTTCCCGCTCGCGCTCCGTCAACGATGACTGACCCGGCGTGAAATGCTGTCCGAGCGGGGCAGCCGCGTGCATCAACTTCGGATTGTGCACCCAGACCTTGTAGGGGCCGGGCAGCCGACCGCGCGGGCCGTCAACCAGGAAGCGGTATCCGTCCCGCTGCTCGGGCGTCATCTGGTCGATGGGAATCTCGGCATAGCGTCCGAACGTCGGTGTGCCGCTCATCGTCGTGCCTCCTGTTTCGTGGCGAGCCGTCGCCCGCGCGCTCCGCCCAGACGCGTCACGCGATCAGCGCGGCTCCTTGGTTTTCAACTCGGTGTCGTGCTCCTTGATGAAGGCGCGGATGTCGGCGGCTATGTCGAGCAGCTTGGCCCACTGTTCCTTGTAGAGGGTGACGGGGAAGCGGCCCAGCCCGTAGACGGACACACCACCCTTCTCACTGACCTTGATCGAAACGCCGCGCGTCGTCCGGGCCTTCAGCGCCGCGTTCTCCGCCTTGAGTCGCTCGACCTCGGCTTGCAGCGCGTCGTCAGCCATGATTTGCTCTCCTCACGACCAGTATCTCACTCGGGATTGCTGGCGATTCGAAACCCAGACGGGCCCCCTCGCTTTAGGTTGGACCGAATCGAACTTCATCCTTGATGCCGTTCCACTGGGACACATTCCCGGAGTCGACGGGAGGGAGGCTCAGGCTACATCGTCACATCGAAATCTCTGAGGGGTCTAGCGCCGATCCTTCAGCAGCCAGTCGATGGCGGCACTGCCGTCGCCCACATCCGTGTCGGCCCGGTTCATTCGTGCTGGGCGCTCGGCTTGAACTCGGGACTCGACCGGAGCCCCGGACTTGACGGCAGCGCGTGGACGGCTGGCTACGGTCGGCGCCGGGACTGGCCGTTGCCGCACAACCGCCGGCGCTGGAAGCGGGTTGGCGACTGCAGGAGCAAGCCCTTCCACGATTGCTGCTTTCTTGACGGCGCCGGATTCGGGGAGTGTCGACGTCTCTTCGCGAGTGGCCGATGCCGACGAAGGCACGACGGGCAGCCCGGTCGGGAACGGATGAACCGAGGGCGGTGTCGCGTCCAGATCAACAGGATCGGCTGTGAGCGCGGGCAGCGCGACTCGGTCGTGGAAGCGCGAGACGATTCGCTCGAAGCCCGCGACCCAGACGACCGCGGCGATGATGCCGGCTGTGACGACGGCGGCCGTAATGCGGAGTGTGAAGCGTGGCCGGCGCCGGCGCACTCGTCGGCGGGGGTCCCCCCGAGGCTTCACCGAGCGCGCGCGAGACTCCGGCTCGCCAAGGACCGTCGTCGCGCCCCACATGTCGTTGAGCATCACGCTGATGTCCGGGTAGCGCTGCTCCGGGCGCGCCTCGAGTGCCGTCGTGATGATGCGCTCGACAGACATCGGCAGGGGCGGCGCAGTCAGTGCGCTGGTCGTCTTGTCTCGCTTGCCTGCGGTCAGCAGCTCCCGTAGAAGCATTCCCAGCGCGTAGACGTCGGTCGCCTCGGTCGTCTCACCGCGCTCGATCTGCTCGGGCGCGCGATAGACCCGAGGGAACGCGTCGCGCAGGCGAAGGCCGATCGGAGTTCGGTAGGCGGCGGTCAGCTCGACGCCGACGAGCCTGACACCTTCGCCGTCCGTACCCATGAGCACCGAGTGGGGTCCGAGCTGGCCGTGAAGGATCCGATTATGATGAAGCGCCTCGAGCGCCTCGCCGACCCGCATGGCGACGCGCAGCGCGGTGGACGGAGCGAGCGCACCGCCCGCATCGACGACGTCACGGAGGGCTGCGCCCTCGGCCCACTCGAGTGTGACGAAGAACTGGCCGGTGTCCGTCGCGTCGAATTCGTAGACCCGCTGCACCCCTCGGAGGACGTGGGCATGCGTGGCCAGCGTGCTGGCCTGATCCCGCACGGCGGCCACGAACTGCACATCACCGGCGAATTCATCCCGCAGCACCTTCAGCACGATCGACCGGCCATAACGGACGTCCTCAGCTGTATACACGACCACGTCGCGGCTCGCCGAGGAGATGGCGTTGACCCGGTAGCGTGCCTTGATGACGGATCCAACGAGGCCCAAGCTGCGCTCCGCTGCAGCCGCGGGATGCCGGACAGCGTCCACTGCCCCGCCGCTAATCACCCAGAAAGCTCTTGATGGCGTTCAGGACCGGATTCTCCGAAGATCCCGCAGAGGCCGAACGCTGATAGACGGCGAAGATGTTCTCCGCGGATCCCTTCGAAGTCGCGACGGTCATGTTGATGCCGTGTCGTCTCACGAGGGTTTTCAGATTGAGGCCAACTTGGTAGTAGGTGCCCTTTTCGCTTCCGGTGATGATGCCGAGGTCGACCTGCGCCGCCGCTGCCGTTCCGATGCTGAGCACGATACGCGCGAGAATGGCGCTCCAGAACCTCGTGCTCATACGTCCTTTCGTCACTTGCCGGTCAGCCGTTGGAGGGCATCATGAAAGCATCGCCCGCGGTCCGTGTCAAGAACGTAATGCGGACAGGCTCGTCGGAGAAAACACTTGCCGAAGTGCCAACGATGTCCTAAAGCTAGGCCACGCGGGAAGCCCGGGCCCAACAGTTGGGTACCGTTGAGACGCTGACCGCAGGAGTTCCCGAGATGCAGAAGCTCATTGAAGCGGCGCGCCGCTCACTTGATGTCGATCAGAAGGCGGCCGACGCAGGCCTTCGCGACAATCCCAAGACGCTGAGCGCCTCGCTTGATAACACGGAAGCAGAGATTTGCGGGCACTTCATCGCTCTTGCTCGACAGCGAAGAGAAAGTTGCGAAGTCAGCCTGGCCGGGCTGCAGCTTGATCGTAAGGCGACTGCGGCGAAGATCGACGTCGAGCAAACACGGGATTCCTTTGCGCGCCTGCTGACGGCCGTCGAACCGAATCTCGAAAAACTCAAATCCGACCACTCGGCTGCGCTCTATCAGACCAAGGAAAATGAGGCCAGGGCCCTCAACCATCTTCGATGGTTCCAGCGCAAGCATGGTCTACATTACCGAGCCGCGGCGTATCCAAAATCCCCGGTCTACCACTTCGCCATCGTGGCCGCGCTTGCCCTCGTCGAATGGGTTTCGCTCGCGGCGTTCTACGCGGAGGGCAGTGATTTCGGCCTGTTGGGCGGCGTGTTGATCGCCATGGCGCTCTCCGTCGTCAATATCAGCCTGGCGATTCTGTCCGGGGGCCTTCTTCGGTACGTGAACCATCGAAGCCGACGCCAGAAGTGGCTCGCATTGACGGCGGTCGCACTTCTCTATACGTGCTTTCTCCTCGTGACTCTTGCCGCCTCACACTATCGCGTTGCCACCAGCGACATCGCGCAGTCGCAGTCGAATGTGTCACCGCAAAGCGCCGATCCGCCTCCGCCTTACGTCGCCACGGATCTGGATCAGTGGCGAGCGGCCAGACTGGCCTGGCAACGCTTCGCCAGGAACCCGCTCGGTTTTGAAGACGTATTTTCGTGGATCCTGGTCGTTCTCGCGGTCATATTCGGCATTTTCGCGTCGTACAAGGGGTACCGGCTTGATGACCCCTACCCGGGCTATGGCGAGCTCGATCGAGAGCTGAACGCGCGACGTACAAGCTACGAGGCAGCCAAGGCTGAGTACTGCGGTCTGGTCGATCACGTCTTCGATCGAATACTTCAAGAGCAGGCGCATCTGCTCTCGGAGGTGAAGTCGAACATCGAGTACTATCAGCAGCTCATCGGCCGGAGCAACGAACAGCGCCGAGCGTTCCTTCATGACGCTGCCGAAATCCTAGACGCGTGCAACATAGTGCTGAAGCGTTACCGACACACCAACGTGCGCGTCCGGGTGTCCCCGGCGCCCTTCTATTTCAACAATAGCTTCGCGTTCGATGGCCAGCTCATCAGGCCACCCGAGGCAATCTCGGAGTGCGAAGAGCGATTGTCCCGCTCCTACGAGAGCGCGATGAAGGACTTCAGCGACATTGCTCGGCAGAACAACGTGACGGTCCAAAACCTCCGCACTACCGAAATCAGACGCCGCGAATATTACTTCAACAAGCTCGAGCGAGAGGTCCGGGAGAAGCTCGTTCGCGAAGCGTGGGAGATCAAGAGCTGACGCCGTGCCGTTGAGCAGCTTGGATCGGCGGGGCATCCTGATTCTGGGCGGCATTGGCGGCTTCGCAGTCGCGTTGCTGGCGACCGTGGTCGTTGTGATGTGGGCCCGGCCCATCATCGGGACCGACAACTGCGTCTACCGAGACCACCGATTCCTGACGCGAGCACCGACCGACCAAACCGTGATTCTCGTCGATCAGTCGGAGGCCCTGACGGAGACTCATCAACGATTCGCCCTCAGTTTCATCAAGGACTATGTCGCCGACGACTCGAAATTCGCCGTGCGCTCCCGCATCGCGCTATTCACGTTCAGCAAGGCGACCCTCGAATCTCGGAACGGCCCGGGCCTGCGCCCGGCTTCGGACTTGTGCCGGCCACCGTCGCATGGGAACGACCTCTACGAAAATAACCGGAAGATCACGAAGGACTTTTACCAACGATTCCTGGTCCCGGTCACCACGGCGCTGGAAAAAAGTCTGACAACCGAGGTCGGCGAGCAATCACCGATTCTCGAGACGCTCCAGCTCATTTCGCGGTCCCAGGAGATCCAAGACGGAGCTCGCAAGACCCTCATTCTTGTCTCCGACATGCTGCAACACACCGGCGGGTTCAATCACTATGGGCAGCGTCGCAGCTACGGGGACTTTCTGCGATCGGGATTCGCCACCGACGTGAAGGCAGATTTCAGAGACTGGAACATCATCGTCATCTACCTCCGTCGTTACCACGATCGCCACCTGCAGCAGGCGACGCATGTCGACTTTTGGCAGCGATATTTCCACGAGGCCGGCGGAAAGATCACTCGCTGGGCCGGTGTCGACTGAGCATGGCAACGCGCTTCGTGGCGAGTCTGCCCTCCACGTTCATGGGCTTCATTGCCGTCGGGGTCGGCGTGATTTTGACATTCAGCTGGTCGTACCGGGGCACCCCGGGGCCGGTCAGGCATTGGACGATGATTGGTCTCGTCGTTGGACTGATGCTGGTGTACGGAGTGGTCCTGTGGATCAGGTCGAGGACGGAACACGCTTCCGAAACCGATGGGGAGACATTCTATTACCTCGGTTTCATATACACGCTCGTGACCCTGGTCGCGACCTTTGCGCCGCTGCTCAACTCGTCGGAGCGGCCGGAGAGCCGGCATGTGCTGGGATTATTTGGTCTTGGCCTCATTACGACGTTCGTCGGCTTGGCCGGACGCATCGTCTTCGCCCAGACGTCGCCAGCGGCATTCGCGGGCCCCGAGATTGACGCGCGACGACTCGGAGACGCATATGCCGACGCGGCGCGGGCCATCGAGAGGAGCACGGTTCGGATCGTGCATGCCCAGCAGCGCGCCGAAGGACATCTGAGCGAGTCGTATTCGGGCGCGATCGACGCGATTCGTACCGTATCGAACCGGGTCACCCAGCAGTTCGACTCGACGAGTGCTCAGGCCTTGAAGCAGTTCGCGGTGGTTATCGAGCGCGTCAGTGCCGACGCCGAATCCGCATTCGCCGAGGTTCGCAATCGTGCAGTCCGGGAGATCGACGCCGCCTCCAGCCAAGCCGCGAAGACTCACGACATGGCCAAGGAACAGGTCGCGAGCCTTACGACCGGGACGGCCAGCGCTGTTCGCAATGTGACGGAACAGGTGGTCCAGGACTTTGCTCGGCTCGCCCGAGAATCGGCGACGGAGCTGACCGCGTTTCTCCGTGACACGACTGGCAACGTGACAGCAATCTTACAGCAATTTGAGGCACGTCTCGGAGCGCTTCGATTACCACCCGAGGATATCGGTGAGAAGCTCGTCGTGATTTTGACGGAGCTCGGTGAGCGCGCGGAATTGCTCCGGCGGACGACGTCGATCGTGGGAGCTGCGTACAGCGAGCTCGAAGGCACACTGGCCACCGCCGTGGAGGGTGCACGAGACGGGAGCCGCGCGTTTAGCGCCCTGGCTGTCTCAGCAGACGGGGCAACAGCAGCGGTCACGGCGGCGAAGACGAACGTCGAACAATTCGCCACGCACCTGACCCAGATCGGCGATCTGGCGACGGGCCTCGAGAAGTTGCCTCAAGAAGCGGCGAGCATCATCGCCACGCTCAGCAACCTGCGCGCGAACCTCGGCGAGGCGAACCGCGCATGGGCGGAGGTCGCCGGCGTGACCGACGGAGCGAGCAAGTCGATGGCAAGCGCCGGAGCGGCATTGTTCACTCTCGAGCATGAGACGCGTGCGGCCGAGCAGTCAGTACTCAACTGGAGCGGCGGCTTGATGAAGGCAGGTGTCGGCCTGCAGGCGCTGACCGAAATTACGGAGCGGGCTGTGCGGCTTGGCAAGGACGCCGCCGCCACGCAAGTCCAGCTGTCCGCGCAGATATCCGGTCCCCTGGCGGATCAATTACGCAAACACGGTGAGGCCGCCAGTGCTCTGGCGAGTCGGCTACAAGAGGATCTCCGCACGTCGGAAGAAGCCGTGAGAAAGGTACATCATCATCTCATCGATGCCTCACGCTTCATTCTGAGCAAGGTTGAATCCCGGCGGTGATCGAGAGGAACCGACTTGCACGGAATCGCGACATCGCGCTCACGACGCTTATAGATCTTCTCGTCCAGATCATCTTCGTGTTCACGCTGATACTGATCTCCGTCGACGTAATGGAGGGTGAGTCGCAGGAGCGAGGCTGGGTGACACCCGAGGTCTGGAAAACGCTCATCAGCATCTTCGATATCGATCCCCGGAACCTCCGCGACGCGCGCGTCCAGGTCACGGAGATCAAAGGCAAGTACGATAAAGTGAAGGACGACCTGCTGGCCTGCGACGCAAAAATCGGCGCGTGCGAGAAGCAAACGGGGAGAGGTCCGGGTAACTCTCCGTGTAGAAATTCGGCTGGGGTCGAGATGGTCGTGGCCGAAGCAACGATCGACCAGGAAGGCAGGATTATCGTCGCCCTGGGACGCCACTCGCGAGACCTCCAAGACCGACAACCGCTCAACGCCGATGCGATCGGCATCCCTCTTTCCGTCGGGGAGTTTGGATCATTGTTCCGGTCGTGGCGGGAACACGGGCTCGCACGTCACCCTCCGTGTGCATTCAAGGCCGAGGTCTGGTACGACCCGCGCGCTCCGGCCGGCAATTACGAGCCGGCACGCCGGGCAATCGCCAGCTATTTCACGCTCGCAGCGCCGCCGAGGCGCTTCTGAGGCGTTAACCGTCGTGGCGCACGAGACGCTCCACGGCCTCGCAGACCAACTATCTGCGCTTCTGATGGACATAGACGCCGCCATACGTGCGAGGTTGCAGGAGTCGGGGCGGCACGAGACCAAGAGGCGGCGTCAGGAGACAACTCAACCCGGCAAGGGGCTGCGTGAGGTGGTGGTGGCAGCTCTTCGCTGGTTCGTTGGCTCAGACCGGCGTCCACCGACGTCTCGGCGTGTTCGTTCGACTCGCGAGAGATCGCGAAGGCACGGGCGAAGCCCTTTTTAAGGCCACTCCCAAAGATACCCGCCCGCGCGTCGTCGTCGCTCCATCTTGAACGCGCGGCCCAATGGCTCGCCGAGAGGCTCGCTGCGCTCGAAGCTCGGCTCCAGGACAACGAGCCGTCGGTGTGGACCGACTATCGCGAGACCGCCTCAGCGTTGGCCGTGATCCTGAGATCACATCGGCGTCGCCGTCGCAGGGCGGAATCTCATCACGGCGCGTATGCCAAGCAGCACGAAGATCGCCATTACGATGACCTGCACGACAAAGAATGGCGGCTCGGACTGCGTTGGCGCCAGTCGGCTGAGGAACGACAGCTTCTGGAACGCCTGTACTACCCCGACGAAGACATTCAGATAGAGAGCCAGCACAGCGCCGCCCACGTAGATCCAGCGCCAATGCCCCGCGAGCCGACAGATATAACGCGCGAGGATCGTGACCGCCAGCACCACCAGCGAGATGACGCCGACCACATGGGACGGCCTGATGTGTGCGGAGTGAAAGAAGAACCCGGTCACGCTCGTCAACACCGTGCTGACGAGAAACAGCGCAGTCCAGTCAGTGAGTCGGTTCGCGCTGAACATGCCGAACAGAACGATGATCCCGGAGAAAATTCCTATCAAGCTCAAGACCACGTGCACCGCGGTAAACGTCGATGTCGACATACCCAAGATCACGACACACCTCCTGTCGTGAAACACGAGCGAGTCTTGTGCCGTCGCGGCGCTCTAAACCGCTCTGTCCGACTAGATCCGAGTGAATGATAGGAGGTCAGCGTTGACCTGGTCCTTGTGGGTCGAGCACCCGCTGTGCGGCGCGCTCTTGTAGACCTCCAGACGGGCGTTCGGGATCAGCTTGGAGGAAAGCAGGGCGGAGGCGCCGATCGGGACGATCTGGTCGTCGTCGCCATGGAGGACCAGTGGCGGTACCGCGCCGATCAGCACGGCCTTGGCGACACGTTTCGTGCCGTGGCGCCCGATATCGCGGGCGACTTCGCCACCACCCGTGGAGTGGCCGACACGGATCGCATTTTTCAGATCCAGTGTTTCGACGCCTGACCGACGTCGCTTTGCCCGCTCAGCGCCTATTCATGGCTTATCCCGGCAGCTTCCAGTCGAGCCAGTTGCAGAGCGCGCGCCCCATGATCAGCTCTTTGTCCTTCGCCGATAGCCACGACAACTCCTCGGTGAACATCGAGACGCACTGCTTCCACGAGCACGGCATCCGCGTAATGTCGGTCCCCCAGAACATGCGCTCCGGGCCAAAGGCGTCGTAGAGTTTCCTGATGTGTCCGTGGATGTCGCGATACGGATACGGCTCGCTCGAATAACTCGGCGCGCCGGTCGCCTTCAGCGCCACGTTGCGGTGCGTCGCCGCCGCGACGAGGTCCGGCAGGTTCGACCACGCGGCGTCGGGGCGCCCGAAATGATCGATGATCAGCTTGAGTCCTGGATGGCGGTCCGCGATCTGGCCGATGACCCGGAGGAGGTTCGGTCCGAGAAGCGCGACCGGCAGTCCCGCGCGCTCTGCGGCAGGCCACAGCCAGTCGATGGTTCCATCGGTCAGCCACGCCTTCTGATGCGGCTGCAGCAACGCGAAGCGGAGTCCGCGCATCCCCGGCCGACTCTTCAAGCCGTCGATCAACGAGCGGCTTTCCGGCTTGTCGAGCGGGAAGTTGCCGAGGATCGCAAGACGGTTGGGATGCTGGCGCGCGGCCTCGACCGCCAGGGCGTTGGAGTTGGGATCCCACCCGGGCGGATGGATCACGGCCGCGTCGACGCCGCCTTCGTCCATTTCCTTCAGCACGTCGTCCGCGGTGAAGTCGGCGACCTGACGGTGGTTCGGATTCGTCGGCTTGTTGTTTTTCCAGATGTGGATCTGCGCGTCGACAATCAGCATGGTCTGCCCTCCCCTGTTTGCTCTTTAGCCGAGATTCTCGCCGTCTTCAAGCCGCGAAAACACGGCTCCGCCGGAGTGCTACGATCTTCGGGCTCCGGGGACTCTGACGGGCTCGCGCGCAACCGAAAGGAGCCGAAGGCGCTCTGCCCTCGTCCCGGAGTAAGATGGCGCCCGGCTGGAAAACACTTCAAGGAGGGGAAAGATGACACGGACTTTGGCGGCAGGTGCGGTGGTTGCAGTCGCCCTCGTCGGCACCGTGACGGGCGTCTGGGCCCAGGGGTTGATCACCATGCAGAAATTGTCCGCGCCGCTTGCCAATGAGTTGGTAGGCGAGACGGTCGCGACCTGCGCCCAGAAGGGCTACGCGGTGACGGCGGTCGTCGTCGATCTCGACGGTGTTCGCCAGGCGCTGCTACGGGGCAACGGAGCGCCGATCCACACGCTCGACAACGCCTTCTACAAGGCGTATTCGGCCGCTTCGCTGACGCTCGGGCGCAAGGAAGACAGCACGAAAGCCGTCGCCGAGCGGATGGCCAAGAATCCCCCCACGACGGTGCCGCAGACGCCGTTGCCCAATGTGACGTACGCGGTCGGCGGCGTGACCATCATGGCCGGTGGAAAGGCGATCGGCGCGCTCGGCGTGAGCGGAGCGCCGGGCGGCCAGTTCGATGACGAGTGCGCCCGCGCAGCCATCGCCAAGATCCAGGAACGGATGAAATAAGCCGGTGGAGCTCGCTGGGCACGCCGGCCGGCTCCCCGCTTCAGGAGGCGAATGTGCGCTCAGTCCCGAGATTGCTCCGATTCACCAACGTAGCAACGCTTGTCGCGCTGCTTGTCGGCGGCAATGGCCCGTCGCTCCACGCCTCGGAGCTGCTCCGGCTCACCCACGGCGTCGCCAGCGGCGACATCACAGCGACCGATGCCGTCGTCTGGGCCCGCGCAAACCGCGCGGCGCGGATGGTCGTCGAGTACACGGCGGTGGGCGCGCCGACTCGGCCACCTGCGCGTCGCGACGGCCCGTCCGTGATTGCCGTGGACGACTTCACCGGCAAGGTGGTCCTCACCGGGCTCACGCCGGACACCCGCTACCTCTACTGGGTGCGCTTCGTTTCCGAAAGCGAGCAGGTCGTGTCAGAGCCCGGGCAGTTCCGGACGGCGCCGGCCGACGGCGTCGCGCGCGCCGTGACACTCGTGTGGTGGGGCGACCTCGGGGGCCAGGAGTACTGCCGCGACCCCGAGCGCGGCTATGCGCTCTTCCGCGAGATGGCGCGCCTAGCGCCCGACCTCGCGGTCGCCAATGGTGACTCGATCTACGCCGACAGCACGTGCCCCCCGGTCACCGCGCTCCCCGACCACCCGCGCAACGTGGTGAGCGCCGATCCCGACGGCGCGCTCCACCAACTCGTCGACGTGAGCGACCCCCGCTTGACGGAGGCGGAGGTGCTGGCCACGTACCGTGGGAAGTGGAAGTACAACCTCGAAGACGACGCCTACCGGGCCTTCCGCGCCCAGACGCCGCACGTCTACCAGTGGGACGACCACGAGGTCATCAACGACTGGTCACCCCAGGAGGACAAGATCGGTCTGCTCCGCGGGACTGTGGACGCTCGCCCGATGACGGCGCTCAGTGGTCCCGGCCGCAAGGCGTTCTTCGAGTTCACGCCGATCCGGCCCGACGGCGAGCAGCGCATCTACCGCGCGCTTCGCCTCGGCCGCCTCGCGGAGCTGTTCGTGCTCGATCTCCGCTCGTACCGGGACGAGAACTTCGTTCCCGACGGGGTCGGCAAGACGGTGGACGTGCGCTTCCGCAGCGGCGAGCGGCGGCAGATCCGCGGCAAGGCCAAGACGATACTCGGCGCCGCGCAGCGCGAGTGGCTGCTCCGGAGTCTTCGGGATGCCCAAGCGCGGGGCGTCGTCTGGAAGATCATCTCCACCGACGACCCGCTGTCGATTCCCACTGGAGGCTATCCGCTCTTCGCCCCCGAGGGCGCGATGACGCCGCTCTACAGCGTGCGCGACGCCTGGGCCGCGGGGCGGCGGCTCAACACGGACAGCGACGGCAACCAGGGGAACCCGTTCGGCGTCGAGTCCGAGCTGCGCGCAATCTTGAAGACGCTCAAGGACGAGAAGATCACGAGCCTCGTCTGGGTCGCGACCGACGTGCACCATGCGCGCCTGCTCCGCTACGAGCCGGTCGCCGACCTCGCCGGCCTCGTGTTCCACGAGTTCGTCGCAGGACCGACGAGCGCGGCCTCGGCCCCGCCGGGGCCGCTCTCCACGACCTTCGGGCCGATCGAGCTATTCGTGAAGGGCCGGCGGCCCGATCCGGCGCGGCCGAGCTTCCAGAACTTCGGCGTGCTCCGGATCGGCGCCGACGGGCTGCTCACGGTGGAGGTCCGTGGCCTCGATGGAGCGGTGACGACGGATGATCGCGGACGCGTGGGCGCGCTGACGCTGACGCCCCAGCGCTGATGGCGGTTCGTCGTCCTCGGTTCGCGCTAGTCTGCCACACCCCAGGCGATGGCGTTGCGCAACAACGTGATGAACGCGTCGGTCTCCCACGAGCCTCGAAAGGTCAGCGGCGTCGTGTCCGTGGGGTCGACGGTCCGGGATGCTCGGATCGCGGGATTGTGGCAGTGGCCGAGCGCGAAGTACGTGACGCCGCCCTTGCCCACCCGACGGGTGTAGCCGAGCACGCGGGTCCTACCGTCGGGCCGCAGCGACGTGTCCGAGGGGTAGAGGGCGCCGATGGAGGGCGACGTCGCGTCCTGGCCATAGTCCGCGGTCAGCAAGATTCGCGTCGGCTCCGGGTCTTGGAGCTCGATGAAGTACGGCTCGTCCTCGACGACGAAGGACACGGCGAGCCCGCGCGTCAGGCTCGTGTCGCCGGCCGCCACGTCGACGCGGATCTTGCAGATGGGCGGATGAGTCAGGAAGTAGCTCCCGAGCAGCGCGTGGTGCTCGGTCTTCACGGTGCGGCGCTGCCGCGAGCCTTCCACCCGCTCGGCGCGGCCGCCGCTGGTGCCGTGCAGGCCGAGCCAGTGGCCGCCCGCTTCCAGCCAGCGCTGGATGGCGCGGCACTGCGCGGCGTCGGGGTACGGGCCGGCCACGTAGGTGATCAGCAGCCGGCTTACCGGCAGCCACTTCTCGACGTCCGCGAAGTCGTTGGCGACCGAGGCGGGAACACCCTGCTCCGCCAAGAGCCCGAGCAGCCGCAGGCGGGCATAGTCGTGGTCGTGCCCGGCGGCTGATCCAGGCGGAAAACCACCGGCGATGAGGTGCGCGCGGCCGGACTTCGTCTCTGCCATCAGATCACCTCGCATCGCATCGGATTAGAATCCGGGCGATGAATACCACAGCCCCGCCCGACCGCATCGACGCTTCGCGCGCCGCCCTGATCGTCTACGACGCCTGCCGCCGCGCCCTGACCCCCGCCGATCCCGCGCGGCGCGCGGCGATGCGGCCCGTCCTCGACGCCTGGGTCGCCCTGATGGGCGCCTGCCGTGCCCGCGCCATGCCCATCATCTACACGACCCCGGTGAGCCGGGCGGACGGCAGCGACGTCGTGCTGCTCCCCACCGACCTGAGCGTGCAGACGGGGACGCCGTCGCTCACCAACTGAGTCGAGGGCACGCCGGAGGCCGGCTTCCCGGACGAGATCGCGCCGCGGCCGCAGGACTACGTGTTCCTCAAGCGGCGTCCCAGCGCGTTCTACGGCACCGGCGTGGCCGACGTCCTGCGCATGCTCCGCCGCACGGCGCTGGTGATCGGTGGCGGCGCGACCAATCGAGGCGTGGAGACCAGCGTGCGCGAGGCCTTCAGCATGGACCTCGACACCGTCGTCGTGCGCGAGTGCTGCTGGGGCGGCGACGCCGCCGCCCACGCCTACAGTCTCGACACCTCGATGAAGATGTACGCGCGCGTGCGCACGCTGGCGCAGACGCTGGCGATGCTCGGCTGAGTCAGCGCGCGCGCTGGCGCCGGGCGGCAAGCCATTCCGCGGCCGGCGGCACGCTGGGATCGCGCGGGCGCAGGTTGTAGTAATCGACCAGCGGGAAGTACGCGTCGGCCAGCCGGCGCAGCTCGGCGACGGGCTCGGGATGCAGGTCGACGCGCAGATCGACCATGGCGTACGGGTCCCGGTCCACGACGAACAGGCCGCTGGAGGTCTCGCCGTTCGGCTGGCCGCCGGCGGCTTTCCCG
>QHSV01000058.1 GCA_003221655.1 Candidatus Rokuibacteriota bacterium | reverse complement strand
GCAGGAGAAAGAGCTCGTTCTTCTCGATGATCGTCGTCGGCAGGTACTCGGTTGCGAAGAGCTCGTCTCGCGAGATGCCGAGCGCTCGGGCGAGCTCGATGAAGAGGAAGGCGTGGGCGGTCGCTTTGCCGCCGATCGTGTCCTCGCCGCCCTCCTCGACGACGAGCGGGATGAGGGCGCGCTGGCGTTCGAGGTCCTCGAAAGTCGGGGAGTAGCCGCCGACCGAGATGATCTTCCAGGCGGCGTGGCGAAGGGTGTCGAGAAAGAAGCACCCCTGCTGGCGGATCACGCTCTGGAGCTGGCGCCGGTCGAGCTTTCCATCCCAGATCATGCGGAACAGCGGATGGTGGAGCCAGGGGTGTGTCTCCTGCGCCTCCCGGAGGAGTGCGTCCGTGAACGCCGCGGGCGTGAGCGCCATCGTCTGGCTCCTTGTCAGGCGGTCACCCGCCCTTCGAACCGGCGGGCGAACCGCGACATCGAGTAGGTGAACGCGAAGTACACGACCGCGATGAAGAGGTAGAGCTCGAACGGCTTGATCTCTCGGTTGTTGACGATCTGGGCGGCCTTGGTCAGATCGACGTAGCCGATGATCGAGGCGAGCGACGTGTCCTTGAAGAGCACGATCATCTGCGTCACCAGCGCCGGCACCATATTGCGAATGGCCTGCGGCAGGACAACGAAGCGCATGGTCTGCGCGCCGGTCAGCCCGACGGCGGTGGCCGCTTCGACCTGGCCCCGGGGGACGGACTGGATACCGGCCCGGACGATCTCGCCGAAGTACGCGGCCTCGAAGATCACGAACGCCGTGAGCGCCACCCCGTACTCCGGGATCGGGAGCCTCAGGAGCTGCGGGATGATGAACCAGATCCAGAAGATGACCATGACGAGCGGCACGCCACGGAAGAACTCCACGTATAGCGTCGCCGGCAGGCTGAGCCAGCGCGAGCGCGCCAGCCGTGCGAGGCCGATGAAGATCCCGAGGACGAACCCCAGCGCGATGGCCGGGATCGCCAGGCGGAGCGTGCCCCCCGCGAAGCCGCCCAATCCGAAGAGCCCCTGGACGATCAGGAACTTGAAGTTCGAGACGATGACGCCGAAGTCGAGCACGCTCAGCCGCCCCGCGCGATGAGGCCGGGGATCGCGAAGCGGCGCTCGACGCGCGCCATGATCGCCGCGATTCCAACGCAGAGCACGAGGTAGATGACGGTGCCGGCGGTGAGGGCCTCGATGGCCTTGGCCGTGTACGTCTCGATCTGACGGGTCTGGAAGGTCAGCTCGGCCACGCTGATCGTGAGCGCGACCGACGAGTTTTTGAGGAGGTTCAGGGACTCGCTGGTGGCCGGCGGCACGATGAGCCGGAGCGCGATGGGCACGATGACCAGCCGGTACGCCTGGAATGTCGTCAGGCCCATCGCCACCGAGGCCTCGAACTGGGTGCGCGGGATCGCCTGGATGCCCGAGCGGATGACCTCGGACATTCGCGCGCCATGGTAGACGCCGAGGGCGAACATGCCCGCCCAGAATTCCGCGCCGTGGTTGAAGATCCAGTCCTGAACTGCCCGGGGCAGCAGCGGCGGGACGCCGAAGTACCAGAAGAACATCCAGACGAGCAGCGGCACGTTGCGGAAGAACTCGACATAGGCCGTGGCGAGTGCGCGGGCCGGCTTCCAGGGAACGGTCCGCAGCGCCCCCGAGAGGATTCCGAGCGCCGCCGCCAGCACCCAGGCCAGCGCCGAGATCTCGACAGTAGTGATGAGGCCCTGGAGCAGCCAGACGCCCGACTGGCCGCTCCAGAGCACGCTCCACTTGAACTGGTAATTCACCGAGCGCCGACCGGACGCGCTACTTGCCGATCTGCTTCAAGAGATACGCCTTCACCTGCGGCGTCATCGGGTACGGGAGCTCGCCCTTGGGCCCGAACCACTTCTCGTAGATCTCGAAGTATTTTCCGGACTCGAAACCATTCTTGAGTCCGGCATCGACGGCCGCCTTGAACTTGGCGTCGCCCTTCCGCATGGCCATGCCGTAGGGCTCTTCCGAGTAGAAGTCGCCGACGACGTCCCACTCGTCCGGCTTCGGGGCCTTGGCCTTGAGCCCGTAGAGCTGGATCCCGTCGTTCGTGTAGGCGTCCACCTGGCCCTGGAGGAGCGCCTGGAACGCCGCCGGCTGGTCCGGGAACTCGCGCAGCTGCGCCTGCGGATACTTCTCACGAATGATCTTGGCGTTGGTCGCTCCTTGCTGCGCGGCGACGCGCTTGCCGGCGAGGTCGTTGACACCCTTGATGGGGCTGCCCTTCTTCACCAGAAACTGGGCGCCGGTGTAAAAGAACGTCAGGCTGAAGTCCACGGCCTCGCGCCGCTGGGGCGTGTCGGTCATCGTGCCGGCGATGAGGTCGACGGCGTTCGAGGAGAGGAGCGGGATGCGCGTCGGCGGCGTGGACTCCTTCTTCTCGATCTTGATCGACTTGCCGACGGCCTTCTGGACCTCGGGCTTGACGAGCATCTCGACCAGGTCGATCGAGAAGCCGACCCACTCGTTGTTTTTGTTGACGTACGCGAAGGGCGGCGAGCCCGTGCGCGTCCCGATCGTCAGGACGCCCGTCTCCTTGATCTTCGCCAGCGTATCCTGCTGGGCCCCGACCGACGACGCGAGCGACAGGCCCAGGGCCACGGCCACGGCGACAACGACGGAGAACATGCGCTTCATCAGTAACCTCCGGTTAGTGGGATAGGATCTTCGACAGAAATTCCTTGGCGCGGTCCGACCTGGCTGTGGCGAAGAACGCTTCGGGGGTGGCCTCCTCGACCACTCGTCCCCCGTCCATGAAGACGACGCGATGCGCGACCCTTCGCGCGAACCCCATCTCGTGGGTGACGACCATCATCGTCATGCCGTCCTTGGCCAGATCAGTCATGACGTCCAGCACCTCGTTGATCATCTCCGGGTCGAGGGCGGAGGTCGGCTCGTCGAAGAGCATGATCTTCGGCTGCATCGCGAGCGCCCGCGCGATCGCCACCCGCTGCTGCTGGCCCCCGGACAGGTTCGCGGGGTAGTGGTCCGCCTTGTCGGGGATGCGAACGCGCTCGAGCAGCGCGCGCGCCGTCTTCTCGGCCTCCGTCGCGCCGAGGCCGCGCACCCTGACGGGCGCCAGCGTGATGTTCTGGAGGACGGTCATGTGCGGGAAGAGGTTGAACGACTGGAACACCATGCCCACGCGGGTTCGGAGTCCGGACATGCTCACGCCGGGCCGCACGATCGATTCGCCGAGGACGATGAGGTCGCCGCCCTGGATCCCTTCCAGCCCGTTCACGCAGCGGATGAGTGTGGATTTACCGGAACCCGACGGCCCGCACACCACCACGACCTCGCCCGCCACGACCGCCAGGTTGATGTCGCTGAGGACCTTGAGCTTCCCGAACCACTTGTCGACGTCCTTGAACCGGATCGCCACATCGGCCATCAGCGGATCACCACGAGGACGTCGCCGCCGTTCACCGGCTGGCCGGCCTCGACCCGCACCTCGGCGACGGTGCCCGAGGTCCCCGCCTTGAACTCGTTCTCCATCTTCATGGCCTCGATCACCAGCAGGGTGTCACCTTTCTCGATCCGGTCGCCCGGCTTGACCGCGACGTGCACGATCCGGCCCGGCAGCGGGGCCACGAGGGTCTGCGCCCCGTGGCCCGCCGCCGCGCCGCCCTTGGTCCGGATGATGAACCGGGTCTGCTCCTCGACCCGGATGACGTACCGCTCGTCGCCGACGTCCACGACGCACGCGCCCTCCTCGTCCCGCACATCGGCGACGTACGACACGCCGCCGACGAGGAGCGAGTATATGCCCTGGGCCGTGAGTCGGCCGTCCACCTCCCACACCTCCGTCCCGATGGTCAGTCGATAACGACCGGCCTCGCCGCTCACCTCCACCGTCTCGCTCGTGTCGCCGACCGTCACGACGAACTTCATGGTAGCGGGTGCCTCGAGGCCGGCGCGGACCGAGGGTGGCCTGAGATAGGAGCGACCCGGCTGCGTTGTCGCGAGCGCCGTGAGGCCGGCTTGGACCGAGGGTGGCCTGAGAAAGATGCGAGGGGCTCCGACACGCCCGTTTCTATTCGCGAGGATCGGCGCTCCGTCATCGCCAGCCCGGGTGGCGGCCGGTCCGCCAGGCGTCGGGCGGCGGTGGGGGCGCCTCGACGATCGTGCGGTGGCCCAGGCGCTCGTACTCGGCGAGCACCGCCGCGATGATGGCGATCGCTCTCGCCCGATCCCGCGTCGCCGCGAGCGTGGGCAGGATGCGGTCGAGGAAGCCGGTCGAGAGCTTCCCGGCGCGGAAGTCCTCATGGGTCACGATGTGGGCGAGAACCGGGATCGTCGTGAGGATGCCGACCACCTTGTACTCGGCGAGCGCGCGAGCCATCCGCTGGATGGCGGCCGTGCGGTCGACCCCCCAGACGATGAGCTTCGCGAGCAGCGTGTCGTAGAAGCGCGGCACGGTGTAGCCTTCGTAGGCGCCGGAGTCGTCGCGCACCCACGGGCCGGCGGCCGCGCG
>QHSV01000141.1 GCA_003221655.1 Candidatus Rokuibacteriota bacterium | reverse complement strand
GCCCTCGCAGAGGGTCCCCGAGTTGTGCAGGTGAGTCGGCTTCTCTAAGCCGAGCGCCGCGATGCCGAGCGAGCAGATGTGGTCCTCGCGCGTGAGGGCGATCATCCAGCCGTAACGCCGGGCCATGTCGATCACCTGGCAATTCATGCTGAGCTTCTTGAAGTCACGGGCCGGCCGCCGGGCCTTCTCGGGGATCTCCTCGCCGGGCCGGAGCATGCGGATCGCCACCGGGAACGTCTGGGGACGGATGTAGAGCTGGAGTTCCCGATCAGCCGTCTTGACGTCGATCATGAGGGCCTGCCTCCCGCCCGAGCGTACTCCCTCGCGAAACGCTCTACAACAGAGGTAGAATACGCCCGCTCACGGGCGGAATTCACTTATCCACGGAGGGTGTCACGATGCAGTCTCCCAGTGCGAGCTACAGCCTGACCGTCCGGCTTGAGATCACGAACCGGCCCGGCATGCTCGGGCGGGTCACCTCGGCCATCGGCAAGGCCGGCGGCGACATCGGCGCGATCGACCTCGTGCAGGTCGGGAAGTCGACGATCACGCGCGACCTCACGTTCAAGGCGCGCGACGAGCAGCACGGCCAGCAGATCGTCGAGAAGATCCGCGGGGTCGCCAGCGTGAAGGTCGTGAACGTCTCGGACCGCACGTTCCTCATGCACCTCGGGGGCAAGATCGAGGTCCGCGGCAAGATGTCCGTCAAGACGCGCGACGATCTCTCCATGGCGTACACCCCTGGGGTGGCGCGCGTGTGCATGGCGATCCATCACGACCCGCAGAAGGCGTACGCGCTGACGATCAAGCAGAACTGCGTGGCGGTGGTGACGGACGGCACCGCGGTGCTGGGGCTCGGCGACATCGGTCCGGCCGCGGCGGCGCCGGTCATGGAAGGGAAGGCGCTCATCTTCAAGGAATTCGCGGGCGTCGACGCGTTTCCCCTGTGCCTGGCCACCAAGGAGGTCGACGAGATCGTGTCGATCGTCAAGGCGGTCTCCCCGATCTTCGGCGGGATCAACCTCGAGGACATCGCGGCGCCGCGGTGCTTCGACATCGAGTCGCGGCTCCAGCGGGACCTCGAGATCCCGGTGTTCCACGACGACCAGCACGGCACCGCCGTCGTCGTGCTGGCGGCCCTGCTCAACGCGCTGAAGGTCGTGAAGAAGCGGCTCGCCGACGTACGGATCGTGTTCACCGGCGCGGGCGCGTCAGGGATCGCGACGGCGAAGCTCCTGATGCGAGCCGGCGCCAAGCACATCATCGCCTGCGACCGCGCGGGCGCGCTCTACCGCGGGCGCACGGACAACATGAACCCCATGAAGGAATGGTTTACCAAGCACACCAACGAGAAGCGGCTCCAGGGTTCCGCCGCCGACGCGCTCAAGGACGCCGACGTGTTCGTCGGGCTGTCGGGGCCCGGCGTGGTCTCGCTCAAGGACATCAAGGCCATGAACCGCGACCCGATCGTCTTCGCCATGGCCAACCCGGTTCCGGAGATCCTGCCCGAGGAGGCCGGCCCGTACGTACGGGTCATGGCGACCGGGCGGTCGGACTATCCCAACCAGATCAACAACTCGTGCTGCTTCCCTGGATTCTTCCGCGGGATGCTCGACGTGCGCGCCCGCCGCGTGAACGACGAGATGAAGCTCGCGGCCGCCCAGGCGCTGGCGGCGATCGTGACGCGCGAGGAGCTCGGCGAGGAATACATCACGCCCTCGATGTTCGACAGCCGGGTCGTGCCCGCCGTCGCTGCCGCCGTCTCGGAGGCGGCCATCCGGACCGGCGTCGCCCGGCGCAAGTCGCGCGGCGCGACCGGCGGAGGAGCGTCGCGGTAGACGTGAGGGCCAAGGAGCTGCTCGCCACCTGCTTCGTCCTCTTTGGCGCGCTCCTGGTCTGGCCGCTCTTGAGTATCCCGAACCGACTGGTGCTGATCGCCGGCGTCCCCGCGCTCGTGGTCTACCTCTTCACCGTGTGGGTGGCCATCGTCGGCGTGCTGGTGTGGGCCGCGCATCGATCCCGGGGTGAGGACGCCGCGTGACGTGGCCGTCGCAGACACCGATCGTCGGCATCGTCCTCGCGTATCTGTGCTTCCTCTTCATCGTCGCCGCGGTGGCCGAGCGGTACGGGCGCCGCCTCCTGGCCCCACGCTTGAAAACCGCGACCTACGTGCTGGCGATCTCCGTCTACTGCACCGCGTGGACCTTCTACGGGAGCGTCGGGCTCGCCGCCAACCGCGGGCTCGAATTCCTCACGATCTACCTCGGTCCGGCGCTCATCGCGCTCATGTGGCCCACGGTGCTCCGCAAGCTCGTGCGCGTCGCCAAGGAGCAGCGGATCACGACCATCTCCGACTTCATCGGTAGCCGCTACGGGAAGTCCGCCTCGCTCGGGACGCTCGTGGCGGCGCTCGTCGTCTGCGGCATGATCCCGTACATCGCGCTGCAGCTCAAGGCGGTGTCGGTCTCCTTCCAGATGATGATCGGCGAGGACTCGCTGCTGTCCGGTTTCGATCCGTCGCTCCTGATTGCGGGGACGCTGGCGCTGTTCGGCATTCTCTTCGGCGCCCGGAACCTGGATTTCACACGTCAGCAAACCGGCCTGATGACGGCCGTCGCCGTCGAGTCCATCGTCAAGCTGATTGCCTTCCTGCTCGTCGGCGCGTATGTGACCTGGGGGCTCTTCGGGGGTTTTGGCGATATCTTCACGCGCATCGCGTCCGATCCCCGCTGGGCGGAGCTCCTCACGCTGGGCTCGGCCCCGACGGCCTCCTACGTGCGCTGGACCGCGATGTTGCTGGTCTCGATGATGGCCGTCATGCTGCTCCCGCGCCAGTTCCACGTCCTCGTCGTGCAAAATCCAAGAGAGCGCGACGTCCACACGGCGGCGTGGGCGTTTCCCCTGTATCTCCTGGCCATCAACGTCTTCGTGCTGCCGATCGCTCTCGGCGGTCTCCTCGAGCTCGGGAGCGGCGCCGCCGCCGATAGCTTCATCCTGGCGCTTCCTCTCCGGGCAGAGGCCGGGTTCATCGCGGTGACCGTGTTCCTGGGCGGCTTCTCCGCCGCGACGGCGATGATCGTCGTCGACTCGCTCGCCCTCTCCAAGATGATCTCGAACGACATCGTGCTGCCGATCATCCTCCGGCGTCGGCGGTTCGAAGAGGTCTACTGGGCGAGTCTCGCGTCGACCCGCCTGGGGATCCTGGTCGTCGTCTGGCTCGGATTCATCTGGGCGCGGATGGAGGCGGGGCAGCTCCTGCTCGTCGAGATGGGACTCCTCTCGTTCATCGCCGTCACCCAGTGTGCCCCCGCCGTCCTCTTCGGGCTCTACTGGCGGCGCGGGACGCGGAAAGGCGCCTTCGCGGGGATCTCCCTGGGATTCGCGCTGTGGTTCTACACACTGATCATTCCCGCGTTGGTCAAGGAGGGGATCGTTCCGACCTCACTCCTGGATGACGGCCTGCTGGGCGTCGGCTGGCTGCGCCCGACGACTCTCTTCGGGCTGGCGGGCCTCGACACGATCAGTCACGGCGTGTTCTGGTCCCTGTTCGTCAACGTCGGCGCCTATCTGCTGGTGTCGGTCGCCACCGCGCAGGACGCCGACGAGCGCAGCCAGGCCGCCGCGTTCGTGGGCGTGGCCCAGGCGGAGCCGGCGCGCATCCCCGCGATCCTCTCGGTCCCCGAGATCGAGCGGCTCCTCCACCTGTACGTTCCGGCCGAAGAGGCCGCGGCGATCCTGAAGGAGCTGCTCGGCGGCAAGACGCCGCGCGAGCTGTCGCTGCCCGACCTGCTCGAGCTGCGCATCCGCTTCGAGCGGATGCTGGCGGCCTCGCTCGGCGCGGCGGCCGCGCGGTACATCGTCGAGGATCGGTTCACGATCTCGAAGGGCGAGGCGCAGCAGCTGGTCGAGTCGTTCCAGACCATGCAGCGCTCGCTGGGAAAGAGCGAGCGACTGCTGGCGTCCGTTGTCGAGAGTGTCGAGGACTGCATCTTCACCACCGACGTCGACGGGCGGCTCATCACGATCAACCCGGCTGGGCGTCGGCTCTTGGGTCAGCCGCTGGCGACGTCAGGGATGCTCACCTACCGCGACGTACTCGACGAGGCCGATCGGCGCCGGGTGGCACCGACGATCGAGCATGCGATCACAGAGGGGCGGCCCTGGCTCGGCAACGTCAACGGCCTCACGCGTGCCAAGCGACGTTTTCCCGCCCATCTGGCGATCGCGTGCGTCTTCGACGCGGGAGGGCAGATCCTCGGCACGGTCGGTGTCCTGCGTGACCTCACGGAGCATCATGTCCGGCATCGCCGAGATCGAGGCGATCATCGCCGATCTGCTCGATTACGCTCGGGAGACCCGGCTCGAGTGCCAGGAGTACGCCCTGGGACGCGTGCTCGCGCCGGTGGTGGAGGCGAGTACCGCCGAGGCGGCGCGCCGTGGCGTTCGGGTCGAAGCGGGTCGTCTCGATGATGAGATCGTCGCCTCGGTGGACGGTCCGCGGCTCCGGCAGGTGTTCGCAAACGTCATGAAGAACGCGGTCGAAGCGGCGGAGCGGACGCCGGGCGCGCGCGTCACGGTCAGCCTCTATCGACGGCACACCGCCGCGGTGGTCGAGATCGCCGACAACGGCGTGGGAATCGAGCCTGAGCACCGGGAGAAGATCTTCCTGCCCTTTTACACCACGAAGCCGACGGGCACGGGGCTCGGCATGGCGATCGTGAAGAAGATCATGGACCTGCACGGAGGCGAGATCGACATCGACAGCGTTCCGGGCCGAGGGACGATGGTGCGGCTCGTCATTCCAAGGTCGCCGGTCCCGGCGGCCGTCGAGGTGGGATAGGAGGATCCATGAAGCAGCGCATGCTCATCGTCGAGGACGACGAGATCTTCCTCCGGCCGCTCCAGCGCACGCTCGAGGTCGCGGGATACGAGGTGCTCGTGGTGCGGAGCGGCGAGGACGCGATCGATCTCCTGAAGAACGATGACGTCGACCTCGTGCTGACGGACAAGCGCCTGCCCGGCATCGACGGCGTCGAGATCGTACGCCGGATCAAGGCGGACTATTTCAACCTCGCCGTCGTCGTGATGACGGCGTACGGCACCATCGGGTCCGCGGTCGAGGCCATGCGTCTCGGCGCCGAGGACTACCTCGTCAAGCCGTTCGACGCGGCCGAGGTGCTGATGGTGCTCCGCCGCGCGATCGAGTTCCACGAGCTGAAGGCCGCGAACCGCGCGACGATCCGACGCAACCAGGAGCGGTTCACCCTCAGGAACATCGTGGCGCAGAGCGCGGTGATGCAGGAGGTCTTCGACCTCGTCAGCTCGGTCGCCGGCCTCGACACGACCGTGCTGATTCACGGGGAGACCGGCGTCGGCAAGGAGCTGCTCGCCCGGTCCATCCACTTCAGCGGTGTCCGGAAAGAGCGCCCCTTCGTGGCGGTCAACTGCGCGGCGATCCCGGAGGAATTGTTCGAGTCCGAGCTGTTCGGGTTCCGAAAGGGCGCCTTCACCGGTGCCAGCGAGACCCGGCGGGGCCTGTTCCAGATGGCGAACGGCGGTACCCTGCTGCTCGACGAGGTCGGCGAAATGCCGCTGGCGCTCCAATCGAAGCTCCTGCGCGCGATCGAGGAGAAGCGGGTGACGCCGATCGGCTCGGACCGCGTCGTCGAGATCGACGTGCGATTCATCGCCACCACCAACAAGGATCTCCACGCGGAGGTGGAGCGCGGGGCGTTCCGACGCGATCTCTTCTATCGGCTGTCGGTGATGCCCGTGAGCATCCCGCCCCTGCGCGAGCGGGCCAGCGACATTCCGTTGCTGGCGGCGCATTTCCTCGACGTGAGCGCCCGGCGGTCGAAGAAGGCGGTGCGCGCGATCGACGGGCCCGCGATGCACGCGCTCCGTCGGTACGCATGGCCGGGCAACGTGCGGGAGCTCGAGAATGTGATCGAGCGTGCCGTGATCGTCGCCAAGGGCGACACCATCAC
>QHSV01000140.1 GCA_003221655.1 Candidatus Rokuibacteriota bacterium | reverse complement strand
GGCGGGTGGCAGCAGCGGCCGAGTCGTTTTGCCCGTCTGGCTCGACCCGATCTCACTGGCGCCCCCGTCCGACGTTCGAGCGCTTGGCTCCACCCGGGCGGCCGTGCGCGCCATCGCGGCGATCATGACGAAGAACTTCGGCCTCGCGCTTCCGGACCGAGTGACGGTTTACGTGTACGCCGGACGCCGACCGTTCGAGCGAGGTCTGATCCAGGACGCGCGCGTCTCTCCGGTCCTCGCCGCAAAGCTGAGCGACGTCGCAATCGGCGTCGGCCTGCGAGGTCAGGTACTCCTGAACGAAGGTGCTCCGGGCCGAACTGGGCGCGAACGGTTGCGTCTCATCGCCCACGAGCTCACTCACGTGTCGCAGATCGACATGGCCGGCGGCGAGGGGCGTGGAGAGCAATGGCTGGCTGAGGGCATGGCCGAGTGGGTGGCCTTCTCCACCCTCGAGCGCCTGGGCCTGGACACATTGAGTAGCCGGCGCCTCGCGGCGGCCTCAGGCATCCGCAACCACGCGTCACTGCTCCAGGGTGGGCTGGCTCTGGAGGCCCGCGGCACTCCTCCGGGCTTCACTCGCTGGCACGTTCGGGACGGCTCGCTCCCGACCTACCAGCTGGCCTTCCTCATGGCCGACCATCTCATCGCGCGGCAGGGTCTCGACACGGTGAGGGCGTACTTTGCGTCGTTCGCGCAGTCATCCGACCGACACGCGAACTTTCGCCGCGCGTTCGGCGAGTCCATCACCGAGTTCGAAAGCGGCATGCTCGCGCATCTGAACGTGACCGCTGGCCTGCTCGTCCCGGGTGCGCCGGCGGAAGCCGCACTCGCGATCGCCGGCCCGTCGGTCCCCTGACGCGGGGCGCGGCCGGGACAGACTAGTTCGGCTGCTCCGGCGCGTCGACGGTCTCGCCGCGGAGCTTCCGGTAGAGCGAGGCGAGGCTGATCCCGAGCACGCGGGCCGCCTTGCGCTTGTCGGACTGCGTCGCGGCCAGGACGTCCATCAAATGCTGGCGCTCGAATCGACGCACGGCTCCGCGAAGATCCTGGGGCGGCTCTCCGTGGGGCGATCCCTGGTCGGGCGACAGGTCGCGAAGGGAGAGGAGGTCGCCGCTGCCGAGGACCATGGTCCGTTCGAGGACGTTCTCGAGCTCGCGGACGTTGCCTCGCCATGGCCGGCCGCTGAGCGACCAGAGCACGTCTCGCTCGACGCCGAGATATCGCGTGCCGAGCTTGGCGTTGAGCCGATCGACGAGGTGATCGACCAGGATCGGAATGTCGCCGCGCCGCTCCCGCAGCGGCGGCACCGTGAGGTGCACGACGTTGAGCCGGTAGAACAGATCCTCGCGGAACCGTCCAGCCTCGACCTCCCGATCGAGATCGCGGTTCGTGCTGGCGATGATCCGGGTGTCCACCGGCACGGGCGTCGTGTCGCTCGCCGGCAGGATGCACTTGTCTTCGATGACCCGGAGCAGCTTTACTTGCAGTTGCAACGGCAGCTCACCGATCTCGTCCAGGTAGAGCGTACCGTGGCTCGCCGTCACGAAGAGTCCGGGGTTGGCCTGCACCGCCGTCGTGAAGGCACCGCGCACGTGACCGAAAAGCTGGCTCTCGAGCAGCATCTCCGGAATCGCGCCGCAGTTGACCGGGACGAAGCTGCCGTCATGGCGCGAGCTGGCGGCGTGAACGGCGCGGGCGACCAGGTCCTTCCCGACGCCGCTCTCGCCGGTGATCAGCACGCTACTCGACGTGCGGGCCGCCAGCGCGATCTGCTCGCGCACGGACCGGATCGCGTCGCTCTCCCCGACGAGCGTGAGGCCGGCGGACGGCGGCTGCACCGCCCGCCGCACGAGCCCGTCTTTCCAGATCGTCTCCCGATACTGCAACAGGCGCTGCACGCGCTCCTTGAGAACATCGACGGAGAACGGCTTCTCGAGGTAGTCGCACGCACCTCGACGAAGCGCGACGATCGCGGTTTCGAGCGCCGCGTACGCGGTCATCACGATGACCGACGCGCGCGGATTCAGTACCCGCAATCGTTCGAGCACGTCCAGGCCGTTGAGGCCCGGCATCACGATGTCCGTGACGATGACGTCGAAGTCCTGCTCCCCGACGCGGGTCAGGGCCTCTTCGCCGCTCCCGGCTGTCGCCACGCGATAGCCCTCGGCCGCGAGCGACCAGGTCAGGATGTCCTGGATCGCCGGCTCGTCGTCCACGACGAGGATCGACGCGGTCATCGTTTGGATCACCTTCAGTCTCACTGCTGACGCAGCCCTGATGCTGCGGGGACATCCGGTCGCTGGCGGGCACGTCCCGCTCGACGGGGAGCACCTCTGTCGCGCTGCGCGCAGGGGGCCCCGTGCGGGCGGGGCTCTAACACAATAGCGCGCCGCGTGGCCACGGTACAAGCCGCGCGAATCGAAGGCGGATCTTCGCGCTGTCCAGAGCTTGCTCGGTGGTAAGAATGACACCGTGGCGGCTTCTCAAACCTGAGAACCGCAAACCGGACGCGTCCTGAGCCCGCGGTCGCGTCAGGACAGCGCTAAGCCGCGTCGGGCGAGCTCGCCCTCGAGATCCAGCTCAGTCGTGCGAGCGGACGTGCCGCCGGGCACCGTCCAGAAGATCTCGAATTCGAGCCCGTCGGGATCTTTCGCGTACAGTGACAGGCTGACGCCGTGATCGGACGAGCCGACCAGCGCTCCGGCCTCGGTAAGCCGCTGCCGCGCGCGGGCCAGGTCGACGAGGTCGCCGACCTCCCAGGCGGAGTGATACATGCGCGCTACCCGCTCATCCGGGCGCGCCAGGCCCGTCCGCTCGAACAGGCCGAGGTGATGGTCGTCCTGGGTGCCGGGGATCTTCAGGAAGGCCGCGTTCGGATAGAGTCGCTGGACCTCGAAGCCCACGACGTCGCAGTAGAAGCGCACGCTGCGCTGGACGTTCGAGACCCACAGGACCAGGTGCTGCAACCGCTTGAGGCCCGTTCCGGTCGCGGTCGCGCTCATTTGGGAGACTCGGGAGGGTATTCGACGCTGACGGTGATGGCCGCGCACGCGATGAGCGTGTCCGAGCTTGGTGAGCGGAGGCCGCCATTGACGGCGCGGACGGTCACCTCGCCGTGCGGCAGCTCGCGCCGAACGACATCGACCTTGACCGAGTCCGGGTCCGGGACACCCACGGTCACGTCGACCAGCATTCGCCCGCCGCGCTCGCGGACTTCCTGGAAGAGGGGCAGGCTCGAGTGCCGAATGGCGTCCGACACCGCGCGGCAGGCCGCCTTGGTGGAGTCACGCCCGTGCACGTCGACACCCATCCCGAACTCGAGAACGCACGGCTTTGCGCTCACATGTCACCTCCGCGTGCCCCGGCGCTATTCACTCGTTCCCGTACGGGTGGCCTCGACGAACTGCTCGGTCGCGTCGTCGATGGAGCGGCCGGAACGGCCGCGCGGGTTCAAGATATACAGCCCTTGTGGATCGATCGTCGCCTGGGGCGGCGGCGGCAGCTTCATCTCGTAGGCGACGGGACGGCGGTGGTCGGCGAGCATGAGCGCCGGATCGTATACTTGATTGAATTTCCAGAGGCTCCGGACGAAGTTCGTCTGTCCCCGCGCCAGCTGACCGAGCACGATCGTCGCCAGATCTCGGAGCGCGCTCCACCCGAGATGCTTCATCGCGAGAACACGCTGGGTCCGGATCAGCTCGTCGTAGAACTCGGCGAGTGGCAACCGCGTCGGCAGGACCGCGTGCTGGATGTCGTAGAGGCGGTAGTCC
>QHSV01000113.1 GCA_003221655.1 Candidatus Rokuibacteriota bacterium | reverse complement strand
TGCCGCCGATCTCGTCGGCGAGGCGGTCGAAATTCGCCTTCCTGTTGTCGAGGAAGCCGATCGTACGGCCGACGAGCGATTCGGGCAGCGGCGGGACGGTCACCATGTCGCGGGTGGCGACGCCAACCGGACTCAGAACGCGAATGCGTGTCATGAGGGTCTCCGTCTCATCCCTGTGGCCCGGGAGAGGAGGCGCCCGAGGTTCTCGTGGAGCTCGGCGAGGACCGTACGCTTGATGGACACCGACACCGACTCCACCGGCTCCGTATCACCCTCACGGTGAATGACGAGGGTACCGGTAAACTTCTCGGCGCGCTCGTCGGTGGCCGCCAATCCTCTCAATGTCAGAACTTCCCAGCTCTCCGCCATGGGGGCTATCTTAACTCAATGGTCATCGCGCTCGACGTCGGGACCTCGTCTGTCCGCGCCGCGTTCTACGACGGCGCGGGCCGGGCGATCGTTGGGCGTTCGCACCAGGTGCAGTGCACGCCAACCCTGACACCGGACGGCGGGGTTGAGCACGACGCGACGCGATTGCTCGAGGGGGTCGGCGCGTGCCTCGACGCCATCCACCCGAATCGGCCCCCCGAGGAAACTCGTGCGGTCAGCGTCGCGACATTTTGGCATGGACTTCTCGGGTTCGACGCCGGAGGACGTCCAATCACACCCGTCTATATGTGGGCCGACACACGGAGCGTCGGGGATGCCCAGCTGCTGCGCTCGGCGCTGGACGACGAGGCACTCCACAGACGCACCGGCTGTCATCTGCATTCGTCTTACTGGCCTGCCAAGCTCCGCTGGCTCGCTCGGGAGCGCCCTGCCGAGGCCCAGCGCGTGGCTCGGTGGGGGTCGTTCGGAGAGTTTCTCGAGCTCTCGCTATTCGGTGAAGCGACGACGAGCGTGTCGATGGCCTCGGGCACAGGGCTCTTCGATCAGGAGACCACCCGGTGGGACCCGGAAGCGCTGGCCGCGGCCGAGATCGAAGAGCGCCACCTCTTCCCGATCGCCGACCGGACTGAACCGCGGCGTGGGCTGCGCGCGCCGTGGGCTGGCCGGTGGCCGGCACTCCGAACGGCGAGCTGGTTTCCGGCGATCGGCGACGGCGCGGCGAGCAATATCGGCTCCGACTGCGTCGATGCCGCGCGCATTGCTCTCAGCGTAGGCACCTCGGCCGCCCTCAGGGTGGTTACACGGGATCCGCCCGCTCCACCGCGCGGACTCTGGCGGTACCGGGTGGATCGCGCCCGCGCGGTTGTCGGGGGCTCGACGTCGGAAGGGGGCAACGTCTACGCGTGGACCCGCCAGGTGTTGCGCCTCGGGCGCGACGATGAAATCGAAGCGGCGCTTACCGCGCTGCCGGCGGACGGACACGGCCTCACGGTTCTTCCCCATCTGGGTGGCGAGCGATCGCCGGGATGGCGTGGCGGGCGGCGCGGTCTGGTCAGCGGCCTTCGGCTGGACACGAGCGCCGTCGAGATCGTGCGCGCCGTACTCGAGGCTGTGGCGCTCCGGCTCGCGATGGTCTACAGCCTCGTGGCCCCTTGCGCGTCCGCAGACCATGCGGTCGTCGCCTCCGGCGGCGCCCTCGGCCGATCCCGTGCATGGACCCAGATCATTGCCGACGCCCTCGGACGTCCCGTCATGCGGTCGGCGGAGCCCGAGGCGACGAGCCGAGGGGCGGCGCTGCTCGCTCTCGAGGCACTCGGCCTCGTGCCGGATCTCGTCACGGCCCGCCAGACGCTCGGGGAGACGTTCGTGCCCGACCGCGCCCACCACGCACGCTACCGCGAGGCGATCGAGCGCCAGCGCCGCCTCGACGAGAGGGTATGATTTGAGCATGGCATCGGACGTCAACCTGACGGTGTGCGCGGACCCTGCCGCGCTCGCCGAGACCGCGGCCCATCTCATCGTCGACGCCGCAACCGAGGCCGTGAGGGAGCGCGGCCGATTCATGCTGTGCCTGGCCGGAGGGGAGACCCCGCGCGCGACGTATGCACGGCTTGCGCTTCCGGCATTCAGCGAGCGCATGCGCTGGGACCGAACGTGGGTCTTCTTCGGCGACGAGCGCGCCGTGCCGCCCGATCACCCCGAATCGAACTATCGGATGGCGTACGAGACGCTCCTGTCGCGTGTCCCAATTCCTCCGGCCCAGATCTTCCGGATGTGTGCCGAGCACGCCGACGGCGACGGGGCCGCGGCCGCGTACGCGGCGGCGCTCGCCGAGGCCTTCGGAACGCGCCGTGGCGAGCTCCCACGCTTCGACGTCGTGCTCCTCGGCCTCGGTGTCGACGGGCACACGGCATCCCTGTTCCCGGGCTCGCCCGTACTCCGGGAGGTCTTCCGCACGGTCGCCGCTGTGCACGTCGCCGCCGCCCAGATCCCGCAGCGGCTGACGCTCACCTTCCCGGTCCTGAACGCTGCGGCGCGCGTCCTCTTCCTCGTGACGGGTCCCGAGAAGGCGAAGATCGTCAGGACCGTGCTGTCCGAGCCGGCGAGGCTGCCGGCCGCACTCGCCCGGCCGACCGACGGCGAGCTCGTCTGGCTCACCGATCGCGCGGCGGCAGCGCTTCATCCGGTTGGCGAGGCTCAGTAGCGATGCCGACGGGGACCGACGAGCCGTTCACGCTGGTGATCTTCGGGGCGTCCGGCGACCTGACGCGCCGGAAGCTCGTGCCCGCGCTCTGGAGCCTCTACGCCGGGCGCACGCTGCCGGAGCCCTTCGCGATCATCGGCAGCGCGCGCAGCGAGGTGAGTCATGACGAGTTTCGCCGGCGCATGCGGGAGGCCGTCCGCGAGTTCGCGCGCACCCAGCCGCCCTCCGCGAACGTCTGGGACCGCTTCGCCGCGTCCCTTTCCTACGTCGCCGGCGATCCCGCCAATCCCGCGCTCTACCCGCAACTCGAGCATGCCATGAAGGCCATCGAAGGGGCCCGCTCCGGACCCGCGAACCGGCTCTTCTACTTCGCGACGCCTCCGAGCCTGTACGACGCGATCGTCGAGAACCTCGGCGCCTCGGGGCTCGCGCACCCACAGGGGGGCTGGACACGCATCATCGTCGAGAAGCCCTTCGGGCACGATTACGAGAGCGCGCGAGCGCTCAACAGCCAGCTGGCCCGAGTCTTTCGCGAGGACCAGATCTACCGCATCGACCACTACCTCGGGAAAGAGACCGTCCAGAACTTGCTCGTGCTACGGTTCGCCAACGAGATCTTCGAGCCGCTGTGGAACCGTAACCACGTGGCCGAAATCCAGATCACCGTCGCCGAGTCGATCGGCGTGGAGACGCGCGGCGCGTACTACGAGGAGGCGGGCGCGCTGCGCGACATGGTGCAGAACCACCTGCTTCAACTCTTGTGCCTCATCGCGATGGAGCCGCCCGTCACCTTCGACGCCAGCCCGGTGCACGACGAGAAGAACAAGGTGATGCATGCCATCCGGCCGATCGATCCGCGCAAGGTCGACGAGGTGGCGCTTAGGGGGCAGTACGGTCCCGGCTTCGTCGGGGGGAAGCCGGTCCCGGGTTACCGGCAGGAGAACGGGGTTGCGCCGGATTCAAAGACCGAAACGTACGCGGCCCTGCGGCTCACCGTCGACAACTGGCGCTGGGCGGGGGTGCCCTTCTATCTGCGAACCGGCAAGCGCATGGCGAAGCGGGTGAGCGAGATCGCGATCCGGTTCCACCGCACCCCCCACATGATCTTCCATCGCGATCCGGCCGGCGTCGAGCCGAATGAGCTCGTGATCCGCATCCAGCCCGACGAGGGCATGGCCCTGACCGTCGCGGCGAAGACGCCGGGGCCGGATCTCAAGCTCGGGCCCGTGGGCCTCGACTTTCGTTACGGCGAGGTGTTCGGTGCCGAGCCGCCCGAAGCGTACGAGCGGCTCCTGCTCGATGCGGTGCATGGGGACTCGACGCTCTACGCGAGGGCCGACTGGGTGGAGAAGGCCTGGTGGCTCCTCGGTCCGGTGCTCGACGCGTGGATCCAGGCCTCGGCGCCCGCGCCCTATCTCTACGAAGCCAACTCCTGGGGACCTCCGGAAGCTGACGCGTTTATCGCGCGGGACGGGGGAGCGTGGAGGAAGCCGTAAGCCAGTCCCCGAGCTCTCCCCCGGCCCGGAACGTCCGCCTACTTCGTGGTCGTCGCGTGCTGGAGCGCGCGGCTCGCGGTCAGCTCGACGTACGTGAACCACCAGCCGTCGAGCAGGCGAACCTCCAGCGAGCTGCCGGCCTTTTCGTAGACGTGCGTGATGCCATGCTCTGCGGCGGAGGTGCTGCTGACGTGGCGCCAGCCGTTCGCCTCCAGCGTGGTCCGCATGGCCACGCTCAGGCTCTCGACCTCCAGGCGACCGCGATACACGAGCCGCGCGGCCTTGACCGTCGGCGACTCGATGACCGTCGACTTGCCTGCCTGGTACGCGAGCCCCTTCGGCACCGGAATGTCTTCGAACTCGCTCCGCACGGGCCTGGTGGAAACCGAGGCACACCCGACCGTAAACGCGAGGACAAGGAACACGGCGACGATTCGTTGAATGCTCATAGCGTGAGCGTAGCAGGAACCGACGCGGGGTCGCAAAGAAATTTGGGCGAAATCGGCCTCGACCGCTTGCGCCACCTCCGCCACTCGCCCTCGGGGGCGACTCGATGTCGACATCGCGCGACCTGACGATCCGCACCTGACCGTCAAAGACCGTACCAGCGGTGATTTCCGTCCACCATGCGTCTGGGTCGCGAGGTCAGCCCAAAACAGAGTACCCGCCGTCCACGGGGATGGCGGTCCCGGTCACAAAGTCCGAGGCCGCACTCGCCAGAAAGACGGCGACACCGGCCATGTCCTCCATCGTGCCCCAGCGCCCGGCGGGCGTTCGCCTGAGCACGTTCTCGTGGAGGTCCGGAACTTGGCGACGAGCGCCCTGCGTCAGCTCGGTGTCGATCCACCCCGGGAGCACCGCGTTCACCTGGATGTTGTCCTTCGCCCAGGCGGTCGCGAGCGACTTGGTCAGCTGGACCAGGCCGCCCTTGCTCGGGCCGTACGCCGGGGAAAACGAAACGCCGAAGATCGACATCATCGAGCCGATGTTGATGATCTTGCCGCCACCGGCCGCCTTCATGGGCGCGAAGGCGGCCCGGGAGCACAGGAACGCGCTGGTGAGGTTCGTGTCGAGGACCTGATGCCACTCGGCGAGCGTGTAGTCCTGGGGCTGCTTGCGGACGTTGGTCCCCGCGTTGTTCACGAGGATGTCGAGACGGCCGCACCGATCCACCGTGGACCGGACCAGGGCGTTGACCGACGCTTCGTCGGCGACATCGACGGCGATCGCGAGCGGCTGACCGCCGAGCTTCTCCAGCTCGCGGACGGCGGCGGCGGACTTCGTCTGGTTACGCGCCGCCACGACGACGCGAGCGCCCGCGCCCGCCAGGCCGCGGGCCATGCCGAGGCCGATCCCGCCGTTACCGCCGGTGACGATCGCGACTTTTCCCTTGAGATCGAACATTGATTCCTCCGAGCCCGCATCTTACCCGAAGTCGTGAGACGGGACGTGGTGGCCGAGGGCGGGGAGACCCCGGGCCCGGACCGCGCGCACCGAGATGACGCCGTCCTGCCGCTGCGCGATCCCGTCGACGAGGAGATACGGCTCGTCCACCAGCGTTCCGCGATGGCGTGCGAAGACCGGCGGCGTCACGATCACGTTCGCGATCCCCGTTTCGTCCTCGAGAGAGAGGAACACGAACCCCTTCGCGGTGCCCGGACGCTGGCGGACGATGACGCTTCCCGCCACCTGGACTCTGGCGCCGTCCTCGACGCCCGCGAGCTCGCGCGCGCTCAGCACGCCCCGGTGCCTGAGCGCCGCGCGTCGCAGCGCCATCGGGTGGCGGCCGAGCGTCACGCTCGTGCCAGCGTAGTCGGCGGCGAGGCGCTCGACGTCCGTCATCTCGCTCAACGGGCTGGGCTCGCGCGGCGGGTCCCTGAACAACGGTCCGGGGGGCGGCACGGCCGCCGTCCAGAGATTCGCCCGTCGGGTCCCTCCGAGCGGAGCCAGCGCGCCGATGGCCGCGAGCGTTTCCAGCTCGTCGCGCTCGAGGTGGGCCCGGCGGGCGAGGTCGTGGATAGAGCCGAACGGCTCTTCGTTCCGCGCCTCAACGATCGCGCGGGCCGCACGCTCGCGCAGCCCTTTGACATACCGCAATCCCATCCGCACCGTGAGGCCGCCGTCGGTGTGCTCGACCGTACATAATCGCCGCGAGCGCGTGACGTCGATCGGCAGGATGCGCAGGCCGTGGCGCTGCGCGTCTTTCACGAGGGTCGCCGGATGATAGAACCCCATCGGCTGGTTGTTGAGGAGCGCCGCGTAGAACGCCGCCGGATGATGGACGCGCAGGTACGCGCTCGCGTAGGCGAGCAGCGCGAAGCTACTCGCGTGGCTCTCCGGAAAGCCGTAGAGCGCGAACGCGGTGATCGCGTGAACGATCTCTTCCGCGGCGGCACCGTGGATCCCCTGCCGCGCCATGCCCGCCCGCAGCTTCGTCTCCACCTCGACCATGAGCCGCTCGCTCCGTTTGAAGCCGAACGCCCGCCGGAGCTCCTCGGCCTCCGTCGCCGTGAAGCCGGCCGTCACCATCGCCATCCGCAAGAGTTGCTCCTGGAACAGCGGCACACCGAGAGTGCGCCGAAGGATCGGCTCGAGACTCGGATGCGGATACGTGACGGGCTCGCGGCCGCGCCGACGCCGGATGTAGGGATGCACCATATTGCCCACGATCGGTCCGGGGCGAATGATCGCGACCTGCACGACGAGATCGTAGAACCGCTCGGGACGGACGCGCGGGAGCGTCGCCATCTGGGCGCGGCTCTCGACCTGGAACACGCCGATCGTGTCGGCTTCCCGCAGGCTCCGGTACACGGCAGGATCGTCAGACGGTAGCCCAGCGAGATCCACCTCGCCTCCGGTCTCGCGGACGAGCGTCAAAGAATCCTGGAGCACCGACATCATCCCCAACCCGAGCAGATCCACTTTGACGATGCCGAGCCCCGCGCAGTCGTCCTTGTCCCACTGGACGACGACCCGGCCCGGCATCGTCGCAGGCTCGAGCGGCACGACGTCGTCGAGCCGGCCCGCGGCGATCACCATCCCACCCGAGTGCTGGCCGAGATGCCGCGGCAAGTCCTGGATCCGCGTCCAGAGCATGGCGAAGCGCCGGATCCGCGGAGCGGTCGGATCGCAGCCGGCCTCGGGCAGATGCTTCGTCAGAAGCTCGTCCGGATCCTGGTAGCCCCAGTTCGCGACGAGCTGCGCGAGCCGGTCTCGCATGTCGCGCGGGAGCCCGAGCGCCTGGCCGACTTCGCGCGCTGCGCTCCGGCCTCGATACGAAATCACGTTGGCGGTCATCCCCGCTCCGTGTCGTCCGTACTGCCGATAGACATGCTGGATCGCGGCTTCTCTCCGCTCGCCGCTCGGCAGATCCAGGTCGATATCGGGCCACTCTCCTCGCGCTTCGCTGAGAAAACGTTCGAACAAGAGTTCCATGCCGACCGGATCCACCGCGGTGATCCCGAGCGCGTAGCAGACCGCGCTGTTGGCCGCCGAGCCGCGTCCCTGGACGAGGATGTCGTGAGTCCGGCAGTGCTCGACGATGTCCCACACGATCAGGAAGTAGCCCGCGAGGTCGAGCCGACCGATGAGGTCGAGCTCGTGCGCGATCTGACGGCGCGCGCGCGCCGCGAGCGGGCCGGCGCCGTACCGCGCCCTGACGCCGCGCTCGGTCAGCTCGCGCAGGTGGCCGAGCGGCGTCTGGCCTGGGGGCAGCGGGAACTCCGGGAATCGGTACCCGAGGTCCTTCAGCGTAAAAGCCAATCGCAGCGCCAGCTCCCCGGTGTTGGCGAGGGCATCGGGGAGATCCCGGAAGAGCTGCAGCATCTCGCCCCCGCCCTTCAACCAGCGCTCGCCGTTCGTCAGAAGCCGACGGCCCGCGCGATCGAGATCGGTCTTCTCGCGGATGCACGTGAAGACGTCGGCGAGCGGCCGGCCCTCCGGGCGCGCGAAGAGCGGCTGGTTGGAGGCGACGAGCGGCAGGCGGGCCGCGCGCGCGAGGGTCACCAGGCCCTGGAGGATCTCTTCCTGCTCGCGGACGAAATGACGCTGGACCTCGACGAAGCAGTTCGAGCGTCCGAAGATCGCCACGAGCCGGGCCAGCACCTGGCGGGCCCCGGCGCCGTCGCCGGCCGCGAGCCGGAGCGCGAGCGGACCGCGCGCGCCCCCGGTGAGACACACGAGCCCGGGGGCGTACGGCTCGAGGTCGTCGAGCGCGGTCGCGGCGGCCCCCTTGGCGGCGCCAAGCTTCATCCGTGTGATGAGACGGCAGAGGTTCTGGTAGCCCTCCCGGTCTTCCACGAGCAGCGGCAGGCGCGCGCCGTCGACCAGCGTGATCTCGCTACCGACGATCGGCTTCACGCCCGCGTGCGCGGCCGCACGGGCCAACCGGGCCGCGCCGTACACGCCGTCGCGATCGATCAAGGCGACGGCGGGCATGTCGAGCCGGGCCGCTTCGGCGGCGAACACCTCGGGGTGCTCGGCGCCTTCGAGGAATGAGAACGCCGACTGCGCGTGGAGCTCGATGAACATGGTCAGTCGTACACACCGTCGAGATACCAGTGACCGGTGAGGCGATCCCGAGCGAGCCGGCAGAGCGCGCCGTCACCGAGCACAACGTCCCATTCATCGCGCGCCCACGCTTCGGCATCCCACCACTCGCCCGACGCGCGCCACGGGCCCGCGCACGCGACGACGTGCCGCGCGTCCACGCGTGCTGGTCGCTCGCCCGCCGTCTCGACGTCCACGCGGCTCGCCGGCCGCGTCCGCCTCAACGCGAGCCGATGCTCGGGCTCGTCGGGCGTGGCCGGGTTCTGGCGCGGGGAGCGCCACCCCCGCGGCCCACGATGATCGGACGGTTCGAGCTCGACTGGCGGCGAGAACGCCAGCATCGTGAAGTCGTCGGGGCGGTGCGAGTCGCCGAGCACGGGGGAACCCAGATTCTCGGCGCCGACGAGCGCCGCGAGGCGAGCGAGCATCGAGACGAGATCGCGGGGGACAGGAGCGGGCGGTTGCCAGAGTCCTCCCTGCCCCGCCGATGTCCGGATCGGATGAGCGCTGACTGCGACGCGCGTCACGGGGGCCTGCGGCGGATGCGCTTCGAGGTCCAGGACCAGCAGGGTGAGCATCGGCTTCACCTCGCCCATCGGGTAGGCGAGCGAGACGGCACGCGCATGGTACCCGCCGGAGGCGAGGCCGAGCCTGACCTCGAGCGCGTCGGCGGTGAGCGCCACCGCGGCGAGCCGCTGGCCGAGACGCTCGAGCACGGTCTCGAGCACAAGGGCGAGGGCCCCGATCGAGTCGATCTCCCACTCGAGTCCCTGCGCTTCTTCCCAGAACGGCGGCGGCGTCCAGGGCCGGAACGGATCGCGATCGAGGCCGAGCGCCAGATCATGGGCACGGAGCCCGGCGGGCCCGAGGCGCATGGCCAGGCCATCGCGAGGCAGCGCGGCCAGCTCGCCGAGGGTCCGGGCGCCCCACCGGGCGAGGGTCGCGGCGAGATCCGGGGTGAGGTCGAGCGCGGCGAGCGGCGCCCGGGCGAGCGCCGCGCGCTCGCGGCCGGGGGGAATGACCGTCACGGCGCCCGTCGCGCGCGCCGCCGCCACTCGCGCGGCCGTACGGCTCACCGCGAGCCCCACCCGCGCCGGGAGCCCAACGGCTCGCGCCTGATGCACGAGACGGCGTCCGATGGACGCGGGATCGCCGATGAGTCGCTCGAGGCCGACCGTGTCGACGTAGACGAGCCCCGCCCCGCCGTCCTCGATGCGCGGCGAGACGGCCAGAGCTGCTTCGAGAAGGGCGTCACGCGCCGCCACGACGTACTCCTCCACCCACGGTCGGGTCACCAGCATCGGGCAGCGGGCGCGTGCTTCCGTCTCCGTCATGCCCGGACGGACGCCCTGCTCGCGGGCCTCGGCATTCGCCTCGAGGACCGTCTTGATCTTCCCCGTCGGGGCGCTCGCGTTGATGATTGCCAGCGGAGACTCGCGGAGCGCGGGTTCGCACCGCTCGACGGCGGCGGCATCGAAGTGCTCCACCAGCACGCAGCCGAACCGGCTCACGCGCTCCACCAGAGCGACGGCGACCAGCCGGACGCCGCATGGCGGGAGCGGAGCACCCGCGTCGTCGTGCGCACGCGCGCGAGCCGCGTGGGAACGGGTCCGGGACCAGCCCACTCGATCCCCTCGCGCAGAGTCTCGATCGCCAGCGCCGCGCTCGACCCGGTGAGCCGCCGACGGCCGACGATCAAAAGCGCCACGTCCGTCCGCCGGACCGCGAACTTCAGGCGGAATGCCAGCGTCGTGGAAAGTCGGGGCACCCGCTCGCCCAGGTCGAGCGCAACCAGCGCGAACCCCGGACAGCGAACGAGCATGTCGGCGGCCCGGAGCGCCACGTCGCGATGCCCTCCGCAGCGGACCCACAGAAGACGGCGCAGATCGACCCCGGCCTGCGAAGCGAACGCCGGGTCGAATGTCTCGTCGGTGTCGACGAGAGCGGCGGTTTCACACCGGCTCACGACGTCACGGAGACACGCAACGAGGTGGCTCGTGCGGCCGGACGACAGCGCCCCGACGATCTCGGTGATCTCGCCGCGGATCGGAACCACACGCTTCGGTGTCGGGCCGCCCGTACTGGGCGCGCCCTCGTGAGGTCTGTGATCGTGCATGTCAAAAGCTAATCACGTGACGAGTATCACGCAAGATGAAGATATGGGGGGATCAAAGAGAAAACGCTACTAGATAGTGGGGTTAGGCTAGAAGATGCGATCGGCTAAAATGCGGCTGAGGAGAAGGTGCCATGGAACTCCGCACCGTGAAAGCAGTCGTGACCGGGGGCGCCTCGGGGCTCGGACGCGCTACCGCTGAACGCCTCGTCGCGGCCGGCGCCAGTGTCGCCTTGCTCGATCGCCAGGCCTCAGCGGGCGCGGACGTCGCGAAGGCCATGGGCCAACGCGCGATCTTCACACCCGCCGACGTCACAAGCGGTGACGAGGTAGGCGCGGCCCTCCAGACCGCCTGGGACCGCTTCGGCGGCCTCGACGTGCTCGTCAACTGCGCTGGCATCGGTACGGCGATGAAAACCGTCGGGAGATCGGGTCCGGCGAAGCTCGAAGAGTTCACCCGCGTCATCCAGGTAAACCTCATCGGCACCTTCAACTGCATCCGACTCGTCGCCGCGCTCATGGCGAAGAACACCCCAGGGGCCGAGGGTGAGCGCGGGGTCGTCATCAACACCGCGTCGGTCGCGGCCTTCGACGGCCAGATCGGCCAGGTTGCCTACTCGGCCTCGAAGGGAGGCATTGTCGGCATGACGCTCCCGGTCGCCCGCGACCTCGCCGAGCTCGGGATCCGCGTGATGACGATCGCGCCCGGTATTTTCGACACCCCGCTTCTCGCTACCCTGCCTGATCCGGTCCGCACGTCGCTCGGCAAGCAGGTGCCCTTCCCATCGCGTTTCGGCCGTCCCTCGGAATTTGCGGCGCTGGCCCTGCACATCATCGAGAACGCGATGCTGAACGGCGAGACGATCCGGCTCGACGGCGCGATCCGGATGCAACCCCGGTAATGCGAGCCGCAGGATCGTGGGGCTGGGCCCCCACCGTCCGAGGCGAGCGAAGATGAAGCCGGGCCAGCCGCGGGGCGTCGGAGGGCTGGGGTCCCCGCGGGCGAAGCGACCGTGGTGAAGATCGCTCCCCGTGACGGGCACCGCGTCGGTGACAGCGCGAAGCTGAAGCGGTCGCGCATCGTCTTCAGAGGATGGTCGCGGCTGTCAGGCCAGATCCGCGTGATCGACCGCGGCACAGAGCGCCGGCTCATGGTTCATGGTGAAATCCTCTCAATCTATCCGCTCAACGGCGACTGGAGACCGGTGCGCCGCGAATACTGGTGGAAGGCGCTCGACGCCGTCGAGCTCCCCCGGCGACCGTCGGCGCTGCTCGTCGGCCTCGGCGGCGGCACGCAGGTCCACCTGCTCCACCGTCTCTCCGCCCCGCGGCACATCACCGTGATCGAGCGCGATCCGGTCATCGTGCGTGTTGCCGTTGAGTGGTTCGAGCTCGATCGCGTCGGCAAGCTGGAGATCGTCTGCGCGGACGCCGAGACCGCCGTCACCGGGCTCAGACAGGCCGGGCGGCAGTTCGACTACGTGATGGACGACGTCTCGTACGCGGACGAGCCGGAGGTCGCGCTGCCGAAGCTCCTCGCCGTGGTTCCGTTGGTCACGCCGCGCGGATCGCTCGTCGTGAACCGCCACCGGCGCGGCGACCCGCGGCCGCTCGCCCGCACGCTGCGGCTCTACTTCCGCGAGGTCAGGCTTCGCCGCGTGCGGCGGACGGGGGAGAACACGCTGATCTGCTGCTCGCGACCCCTCGTCAATCGCGACGGAGGCGTTTGAACCGCAGGCGGTGCGGGCGCTCGGCCTCGGCGCCGAGTCTCCGGCGGCGGTCGGCCTCGTAGTCGGCATAGTTACCCTGGAACCAGACGACCCGGCCTTCGTCCTCAAACGCCAGCATGTGGGTCGCGATCCGGTCGAGGAACCAGCGGTCGTGGCTGATCACCAGCGCGCAGCCCGCGAATTCGAGCAGGCCGTCTTCCAAGGCGCGCAGCGTGTCCACGTCGAGGTCGTTCGTCGGTTCGTCGAGGAGCAGCAGGTTGGCGCCGCTCTTGAGCATGGTCGCCAGGTGCAGGCGGTTTCGCTCGCCGCCCGAGAGGTCCGCAACGCGCTTCTGCTGGTCGCTGCCCCGAAAGTTGAACGAGGCGACGTAGCTGCGCGACTGCACGGTCCGGCCTCCGAGCATGAGCGTGTCGGCGCCGCCCGAGATCTCCTCCCAGACGGTGCGTCGGCCCTCGAGCGCATCACGGCTCTGGTCGACATAGGCGAGCTTCACCGTCTCGCCGATGCGGAGCGTGCCGGAATCCGGCTTCTCCTGCCCGACGATCATTCGGAAGAGCGTCGTTTTCCCCGCGCCGTTGGGGCCGATGACACCGACCATGCCGCCGCGGGGCAGCTTGAACGAGAGGCCGTCGATCAACCCCCGGTCTCCGTACGCCTTCCGGACGTCGTCGGCCTCGACGACGATGTCGCCGAGTCGCGGCCCGGGCGGGATGGCGATCTCGAGCGCCGTCGCGCGCGTCTCGAACGACTCGCTCAGCATCGCATCGTAGGCCTGAAGACGCGCCTTGCTCTTGGCCTGGCGGGCGCGCGGCGCCATCTGGACCCACTCGAGCTCGCGGGCGAGCGTGCGCTGGCGCGAGAGATCCGCCTTCTCTTCCTGCTCGAGGCGCTGGCCTTTTTGCTCGAGCCAGGACGAATAGTTGCCCTCCCATGGAATGCCGTGTCCGCGATCGAGCTCGAGGATCCAGCCGGCGACGTTGTCGAGAAAGTAGCGGTCATGGGTGATCGCGACGACTGTCCCCGGGTACTCCTTCAAGTAGCGCTCGAGCCACGCGACCGATTCGGCGTCGAGGTGATTGGTCGGCTCGTCGAGTAACAGCATGTCCGGGCACGAAAGGAGGAGTCGGCAGAGGGCCACGCGCCGGCGCTCGCCGCCCGAGATCTTGGCGACCTCCATGTCGCCGGGCGGCACGCGGAGCGCGTCCATCGCGAGCTCGACGGTGCGGTCGAGATCCCAGGCATTGGCGGCGTCGATCTTATCTTGTAAACGTGCCTGCTCATCGAGCAGCTTCTCCATCTCGTCGGCCTCGATCGGCTCACCCAGGCCGGCGCTGACCTCCTCGAAGCGCGTCAGCAGGGCGCGGACCTCGGCGACGCCCTCCTCGACGTTGGCGCGGACGTCCTTCGCGGGGTCGAGCTGGGGCTCCTGCGGCAGGTATCCGATGCGTAGCCCGGCGGCAGGGAACGCGTCGCCGAGGAAGTCCTTGTCGACGCCGGCCATGATCCGGAGCAGCGTGGACTTGCCTGCGCCGTTGGCGCCGAGCACACCGATCTTGGCTCCGTGGAAGAACGAGAGCCAGATGCCGCGGAGGATCTCCCGCTTGGGCGGGACGACTTTCCGAAGATCCTTGATGACGAACGCGTATTCGCCGGCCATGTTGTCGGAGCGAGGGGGCTTACGCCCCCCTCTCGACTCCCCCCTGTTGGGAGACGCTCGCCTTCATGAGGCGACGGTGCTCCGGCATCATGCAGCGATCCTGGACCACCCGGATTCCGGCCCGCGCGAGCTTCTCGGCAGCCGCGTCGTTCCGGATCCCGAGTTGGAACCAGACCGCCCTCGGCCGCCACGGCAACGTCAGGATCTCGTCGGCGTGGCCCGAAAGGTATTCGGGACGACGGAAGATCTCGATCACGTCAGCCGGCTCCGAGAGATCTTTCAATCCGGCCACCGTCGGCGCGTCATGGAGACGACGGCCGGCGAACTTCGGATTCACGGGCTGGACGCGGTAGCCGCGAGCTGCGAGGTAGGCCGGAACGTAGTGCGCCGCCTCGGAAGGGTCAGCCTTGGCACCGAGCACCGCCACAGTCCTGGCCTCGCGAAGGATCGCCGTGAGGCCGGCATCGTCGTCGACCAGATGGATACGCCAATCGCTCATGGTGGGGTCCACCTTCTCACGACGAGGCCAGCGCGGCAATGATCTCGGCGCCGAAGGTCTCGGCCCGCCAGCGGCGCACGCCGTCCAGCGAGGCAAGCGCATCAGGCTCGCGTGGCCCCGCGACGGCGACAATCGTGATCAGCCGGTTGGGCAGGAGCAGTCCCGGCTCGAGCCCGAACCGTGGCGCCGCCTCCTTCCGCCACTGCCGGAGCGACTCGATTCGGCGGGCGACGATCGCCGGAAGCCGGAGCCGTGGGTGGCGCTCGAGCGTGGGCAACGAATCCTCCGGCAAGGCCTGGGCACGGGCCACGGCGGACAGGATCGCCTCGCCCCATCGCGCGATCACCTTGGGCGTGCAACCCGGGATCGGCGCGAGCTGCGTGACGTCGTCGGGTGGCGCCTGGGCCAGCCGCACGAGCGTCTCCTCGCCGAGGATCTTGAACGGCGGGCGATCGGTCTCGCGCGCGAGCCGCTCCCGGAGCTCGTACAGTTCCTGGAGGATCCCGAGGTTGCGCGGGGACAGGTCGCGGGCGCCCTTGAGGCCGGCGAAGGCGTTGGGGTCCTGAACCCGCTGCACGACAGGCTGGGCCGCGAGCGCAGCACATTCCTCCTCGACCCAGGAGAATCGGCCCATCCGCATCAGCTCCTCGGTGAGCCGGCGCTTGAGCGCGAAGAGATGAAGCACGTCGGCCTCGGCGTAGCGACGCTGGGCCTCGGAGAGAGGGCGCCGCGACCAGTCGTCGCGCTGCTTCGAGGGTGGCAGCTCCACTTCGAGGTAGTTCTGCAGCAGGACGTCGAGCCCGAGGGCCGTGGCGCCGAGGAAGCGGGCGGCGATGGAGGTGTCGAAGAGCGACGCGAAACCGAATCCGCGGCGCTTGAGCTGGACGAGGTCGTTGTCTCCGGCGTGGAGCACCGTCACGACGGACGGCGTGGTGAACACGGGGGCGAGCGGCGTGAGATCGCCGAGCGCCAGGGGATCGACGAGCCAGACGTCGCGGGATGACACGGCCAGCTGGATGAGCGACAGACGCTCCGGGTAGTGGTGCAGGCTGTCGCCTTCCGTGTCGAGCGCGATCTCGCCCGGCGCTCGAAGGCGCTGTGAGATCTCGGCGAGGTCGGCATCGGTTTCGACCCAGCGCGAAGCGATCGTGTCGATCGGCCCGAGTCCGCTCAGTCCTGAAGAGCTCCCGAACTACCCATCGAGCATTGGCCCGAGCACGGTCCGGAGGTGCTCGGCACTGGCCGGAGCGCGCAGCGAGGCGCGGACGCCGAGGGCTTCGGCCTTCATGAGGATATCCGGGCCCATCGCGTGCGTCAACGCGACTGTCCGCGCTGCGAGGCACGCCGTCTCGCAGAGGCGCTCCGCGATCGGCAGGGTGGCCAGGATCACGGTGGCGCCTTCGCGCTCGGCGGTCGCGGGCTCCGCGTCGGTTCGCGTCGCGATGACGCGCGCGCGCGGGAAGAGGCGACGCAGAGTTTCCGTGAGAGCATCCCGCGTCACCCTGTCGTCCTCGAGGACGAGGATCACCGGCATCGGCCCCAGTGTACCCGACCGGAATGGTCACCGCGCCGTGGTAGGATGCCCGAGCGACTTGCGGAGGGTCTCGATGGCGAAAGAAATCTCGATCGTCCACCACGCCGACCGGCGCACCGACGTGGTGATGCCCTACGCGCCCGGCATCGTCGTGAGTCGGGGGAGACTCGTGTTCCTCTCGGGCGTCACCGCGGCGGCCGTCTATCACAGCCACCCGCATCGCGAGGAAGAGTTCGACCTGCCCTCGACGATGCGTGAGCAGGCGGTGCTCGCGATGGAGAACCTCAAGAAGACGCTCGCGGCGGTTGGCTGTACGCTCGCCGACCTGGTTTCTGCGACGCGCTTCCTGACCGACGTCGCCGAGCAGGACGATCTCAACCGCGTCTGGGCCGCGTACCTCGGCGGTCACCTGCCGACGACGACCACGGTCGAGGTGTCCCGCCTCGCCACCCATCCGCGCTGCAAGCTCGAGATCAGCGCGATCGCTGTCGCCGACGAGGGAAACGGCTGATGGCGACGCTCGGCTTCGTCGGGCTCGGCACGATGGGAGGCCGCATGGCAAAGCGGCTGCTCGACGCGGGCCGTCGCGTCGTCGGCTACAACCGGACACCCGAGAAGGCACAGGCGCTGGTCGCCGCTGGCCTCACGCTCGAGAAATCGCCGCGCGCCGTCGCCGAGGCCTCGGACGCCGTCTTCAGCATGGTGACCGACAGCGCCGCGCTCCGCGCGATCGCCCTCGGCCCCGACGGCGTGATCGCAGGGCTCCGACGCGGCGCGGTCTGGGCCGAGATGAGCACGGTCGGGCCTGAGGTCACGCGAGAGCTCGGTCGGGCGGTCGCCGCGCGGGGCGCCACGCTGATCGACGCGCCCGTCTCCGGCAGTCCCGTCACGCTGGAGGCGGGCCAGCTCTCGTTCATGGTCGGCGGCGATCCGGCCGGGCTCGAAAAAGTGCGCGAGCATCTCACGGCGATCGGGCCGACGATCACTCACGTGGGCGAACTGGGGCTCGCGGTGACGATGAAGATCGCGACCAACCTGAATCTCGCCGTTCAGATGCTCGCGTTCAGCGAGGCGGTGGCACTCGCCGAGAAGTCCGGCATCGAGCGCGAGCGCGCCGTCGAGGTGCTGCTCAAGTCGGTCATCGCCTCGCCGATGCTCAAGTATCGCGGCCCGTTCGTCCTCGGCATGCCGGCGGCGGCCTTGTTCAACGTGGACATGATCCAGAAGGACCTGGGCCTGGCGCTCGACACCGGACGCGCGCTCGGCGTTCCGCTTCCAACCGTCGCGCTCACCGACGAGCTCCTCACCGCGGCCCGAGGGCTCGACCTCGCCGACTACGACTTCGCGGTCGTCTTCGACGTGATCGCGCGCTTGAGCGGCCTGCGCCCCAGCGTCAAGAAGCCCCGGTGACCGCGGACGGGACGACACCGCCGGTCGGGCGCGCCGGGACGCGGCCGGTTATCGCAGCGTGAGCGTGGCGCGGCCGGAGGCGGTGTCGATGCTCAGGGTGAAGGCGTCGAGCACGTCGCGGCCGAGGAGGCCGTCGATCGGCGCCGCCGCTCCCTCCCCACCAGGAAGCGTCGCCGGCAGGGTGTAGACGATCACCGGGAGCGGCCCGATCCGCGCCCCGGCGACATCGAGGAGCGGCAGAGTCACGAGCGTCGCCGTCGCCGTCCCCGTGACCCCCACGACCTGGATCGACTGTCCGGCTTGCCCCGCGAACCCTGCGCGCTCGACGGCCGCGGGCGAGATCACCGTGCGATCGGCTCCGGTGTCCACGATCAACGTGAGCGGGATGCCGTTGAGGCGGGCCTCGACGGTGATCGGCGCCCCCGGCGTGACGCGGAGCGACACCGGCGCGTTCGTGTCGAGCGCCGGCGCCGGACGGGCTTGGGGGGCGCTCAGGAGCGTCGCGCCGTCACGAAACGCGAGGGGGACCGCGGAGAGATCGGCCGTGTAGTACACGGTCCCCTCGGCGTCGGTCCAGCGATAGAGCTGGGCGGTGGCGGGCGTCGCGAGGAGGCAGACGGCCAGGACGATCAGCCCGAGTCGGGAGTGTCGCGTGGCTGCCTCTACACGATGACTTTCTTCGCCCGGAGCGCGTCGATCTCGTCGGCGGAGTAGCCACATTCCGCGAGCACCTCGTCGGTGTGTTCGCTCTGGAGGGGCGCCGGCGTGCGGACGCTCGGGCGCATCCGCGAGTACTTCACCGGCGTGCCGATGACGGGGATCTCGCCGAGCGTGGGGTGCAGCACCCGCTCGATCATTTGGCGAGCCGCCGTCTGCGAATCGTTCATCACCTGGTCGATGGTATTGACGGGCGTCGCCGGCACTCCCGCGTCCTCGAGGAGCTTCAGCAACGGCTCGCGATCGTATTTCGCGATCGCGTCCGCCACGGACGCCTCCAGCTCGACGCGGTGCCGCACGCGTCCGAGGTTCTTCGCGAAGCGCTCGTCGTTCCGCAGGGCGCCGAGGTCGAGCGCCACGACCAGCCGTTGCCAGAACCGGTCGTTGGCGCCGGCGATGAACACCCACTGGCCGTCCCGGCAGCGGAAGGTGCGGTACGGGGACAGGGACGGATGCGAAGAGCCGAGAGCTTTGGGCACGGCGCCGGTGAGCAGGAAACCCTCGGCGTGGTAGTTCAGCAGCGTCACGGCGGTTTCCAGGAGCGAGGCGTCCACCCGCTGGCCGAGGCCGGTCTTCGCCCGATGGAGAAGCGCGTTGGCGATGCCGAACGCGGAGAAGATTCCGGTCGTGAGATCGAGGAACGAGACCCCGGCGCGCACGGGTGGGCCGTCGGGCTCCCCGGTGATGGACATGATGCCGCTGAAGGCCTGCATGAGCGCCTCGTAGCCGGCGCCGTCCTTCCGCGGGCCGGTCCGTCCGAACGCCGAGATCGAGCAATAGATCAGGCCCGGGTTGAGCGCGGACAGGACGTCGTAGCCGAGGCCGAAGCCTTCCATCGTACCTGTCCGGAAATTCTCGATGAGCACGTCGGCGCGCTTCACGAGGTTTCGCAGCACCGCGGCCCCGGCCGGGGCCTTGAGATCGAGTGTGAGGTCACGTTTGTTGCGATTGATGACGAGGTACGCCGCCGACTCGCCCTCCTTGTGGGGTGGCCAGGTGCGCGACTCGTCACCGGCGCCGGTGTCCTCCACCTTGATGACGTCGGCGCCCATATCGGCGAGGAGCATGCCGCAGAAGGGCCCGGCGAGGACGCGGGAGAGATCGATGACACGGACGCCGTCGAGCGAGAGGGTTGGGGTGACCATGTGCGCTACTATAACTCTATGTCTCGACTCCGCGAGGCGGTGACCCAGCGCATCCTCGTCCTGGACGGGGCCATGGGCACCATGATCCAGGCCGCGAACCTGGAACCCGGCGACTTCGGCGGCGCCCGCTACGAAGGGTGCAACGAGCACCTGAACCTCACCCGCCCCGACGTGATCCGGTCGATCCACGCCGCCTACTTCGAGGCCGGCGCCGATCTCGTCTCGACCAACACCTTCGGGTGCGCCCCGTACGTGCTCGCCGAGTACGGTCTCGCCGAGCGCGCGTACGAGATCACGCTCGCCGCCGGACGCCTCGCGCGCGAGGTCGCCGGGGCGCGCTTCGTCGTCGGCGCGATGGGGCCGTCGACGCGCTCCATCAGCGTCACGCGCAACGTGACCTTCGACCAGGTCCGCGAGGCGTACGGGGTTCAGGCGGCGGCGCTCATCGCGGGCGGCGTGGACGCGCTCCTGCTCGAGACGGCCCAGGACACCCTCAACGTCAAGGCGGCGGCGCTCGGCGCCCGCGCGGCCATGCGCGAGGCCGGCGTCGAGCTGCCACTCATGGTCAGCGGCACGATCGAGCCGATGGGCACGATGCTGGCGGGACAGGGCGTCGAGGCCCTGTCCGTGGCGCTCGAGCACCTCGACCTCTTTTCGATCGGCCTCAACTGCGCCACCGGCCCCGAGTTCATGACCGATCACTTGCGCTCGCTGGCGGCGATGTCCATCCGCTTCGTGAGCGTGTACCCGAACGCGGGCCTTCCCGACGAGCGCGGCCAGTACGCGGAGACTCCGGCAAGTCTCGCCTTCAAGATGAAGCGATTCGTGGACGAGGGCTGGGTCAACTTCGTCGGCGGCTGTTGCGGAACGACGCCGGCGCACATCCGAGCGCTGAAGACGCTGGTGAGCGGCCGCCCACCCCGTGTCCCGGCGGCGCGGGAGCCGCAGGCCGTCAGCGGGATCGAGGTGTTCTACCCGGCCGACGACAACCGCCCCTTGTTCGTGGGGGAGCGCACGAACGTGATCGGCTCGCGGCGGTTCAAGGAGCTGATCGTCGCCGACCAGTTCGAGGAGGCCGCCGAGATCGGTCGCGCCCAGGTGCGGAACGGCGCTCAGATCCTGGACGTCTGCCTCGCCAATCCCGATCGCGACGAGGCCGGTGACACGGACCGGTTCATGATGCAGATCACTCGGAAGGTAAAGGTCCCGCTCATGATCGACTCGACGGACGCGCGGGTCCTTGAGGCGGCCCTCCGCCACTGCCAAGGCAAGTCCATCGTCAACTCGATCAATCTCGAGGACGGCGAGGAGCGGTTCGAGAAGGTCGTGCCCCTGCTCCGGACCTACGGCGGCGCCGTCGTCGTCGGCTGTATCGACGAGGACAAGCGCCAGGGTATGGCCGTCACGCGCCAGCGCAAGCTCGCGATCGCCGAACGCAGCTACGACCTCCTCACCCGCAAGTACGGCGTGCCGGCGCGCGACCTGATCTTCGACGCGCTCGTCTTCCCGGTGGGAACCGGCGATGCCAACTACATCGGCTCGGCCGTCGAGACGATCGAGGGCATCCGCGCGATCAAGCAGCGGTTCCCGGAATGCAAGACGATCCTCGGCATCTCAAACGTCTCGTTCGGCCTACCGGCGGCGGGGCGCGAGGTCCTCAACTCGGTCTTCCTCTACCACTGCACCAAGGCGGGCCTGGATTACGCGATCGTGAACACCGAGCGCCTCGAGCGCTATCCCTCGATCCCCGAGGCGGAGCGGCGGCTCGCGGAGGACCTCATCGATTGGAGGGGCAGCGATCCGGTCGCCGCGTTCGCCGCCTACTTCCGCGAGAGGAAGAAGGCGCCGCCGCCGGCCACCGCGCTCTCGCTCGACGAGCGGCTCGCGCGCTACATCGTCGAGGGCAGCCGTGACGGCCTGATCGACGACCTGAACGCCAAGCTCCGGGAAGCGGCGCCGCTGGCGATCATCAACGGCCCACTGATGCGGGGCATGGACGAGGTCGGGCGGCTGTTCAACGACAACCAGCTCATCGTGGCCGAAGTCCTCCAATCGGCGGAGGCGATGAAGGCCGCCGTCGCGCACCTCGAGCCGTTCATGGAAAAGGCCGCGTCGGCAACGCGTGGCACGATCGTGCTGGCGACGGTCAAGGGCGACGTCCACGACATCGGCAAGAACCTGGTCGAGATCATTCTTTCGAACAACGGGTATCGCGTGATCAACCTGGGCATCAAGGTCCCGCCCGAGGAGCTGATCGCGGCATATCACACGCACAAGCCAGACGCGTTCGGTCTGTCGGGCCTCCTCGTGAAGTCCGCGCAGCAGATGGTGGTGACGGCTCAGGACCTCCGCGTCGCGGCCATCGACATCCCGCTGTTCGTCGGCGGCGCGGCGCTCACCAAGAAGTTCGCCGCGACCCGGATCGCGGCCGAGTACGGCGGGCTCACGCTCTACGCGAAGGACGCGATGGCGGGACTCGACCTCGCCAACCAGCTCTTCTCCGCCCCGACCCGTGAGACGCTCGTGGCGCGCATCCGCCGCGAGCAGGCGGCGCTCGCGGCGACTACGTCGGCCACCCTCGAGCGCGCGCCCGCGACGCCGGAGCTGACGCCGCCGCCGCGGCTCGAGCGCGTCGTGGTCCCCACGCCGCCGGACCTCGAGCGACACGTCCTGCGCGACGTGCCTCTGATCCACCTCTACCCGTACCTGAACCTCCAGATGCTCTACGGCAAGCATCTCGGGATCCGGGGGCTCGTCGAGCGCCTGCTCGAGGCCGGTGACCCGAAGGTGCTCGAGGTCCATGAGATCGTCGAGGAACTGAAGCGTGACGCCGTCGTCCGGGGGCTGCTCCACGCCCACGGGGCTTACCGCTGGTATCGCGCTCGGGCCGCCGGCGACACGGTGGCGCTCTTCGAGGCATCCGGCCGCGAGGCGGCGACCTTCGAGTTTCCGCGGCAGAAGGACGGCGAGAGGCTCTGCCTCGCCGACTACGTGAGGGACGACGCGGACGACTACCTGGCGCTGTTCGCGGTGACCTGCGGCGCGGGAGTCAGAGAGCTCGCCTCCGCCTGGAAGGACCGGGGCGAGTACGTGCGCTCCCACGCGCTCCAGGCGCTGGCCATCGAGTGCGCGGAGGCGTTCGCCGAGATGCTCCATTCGCGGCTCAGGACCCTGTGGGGATTTCCGGATCCGCCCGAGCTGCCGATCAGCGAGAAGCTGAAAGCGCACTACCAGGGGATCCGGGTGTCGTTCGGATACCCGGCCTGCCCGAACCTCGCCGATCAAGCCACCCTGTTCAGGCTGCTGGAGCCCGAGATCTTCGGTCTGAGCCTGACCGAGGGCTTCATGATGGATCCGGAGGCGTCGGTGTCCGCGCTCGTGTTCCATCATTCCGCGGCGAAGTACTTCAAGGCCGACTGAGGCTCCGCTCCGGAGACGCGACGAGCCCGAGCGGGTATCGGCTCGGGCTCGTCTGAGGCAACGAGGAGTTAGGGACTAGAAGGTGATCTCGAGCCGCACCGTCGGGACGCCGAGTGACCGCTCGTTGTCCCGCACCTTGATGGGCCAGCCATCGTCGCTCAGGTAATAGGCGTCCCGGTCGCGCCGCGGTTTACCGTGCCCGCCCCCCGCGTCGAGCGCGAAAGGCAGCCGGAACCTGCCCCTGAAGTTGAGCGTCAGGTCCGGCTGGCCGTCGCCGTTGGCGTCGATTGCGGCGACGCCGTTCGTGATGCGCCCGAGCGGCGCGACGCCCGCGAGCGACTGCGAGAGATCGGCGTCGCCCTTGAAGGTCCCGGTCATGATCACGAACTCGGGCCCGTCAACCAGGTTGTCACCCTGGACCACCACCGCGAAGGTCCCGCTGAGGGTGCCGGTGCCGGTCACCAGGCTGAGATCGTCCGCCCCCGTCGCGTTCAGCGCGCACTGCTTGGCGTCGGGGACGACCAGCACCACCCACGCCGGGCAGAGCGGGGTCCCGATCTTCGCCCAGCCGGAGAGCTGAGCGACGGCCGTCCGACGGCCTCCGGGGACCACGCTCGTCACGAAGTTGCCGGCCGGGTCCTTGAGGTACATGTCCTCGGTGACTTCATAGAGAACTGCGTCCGGATCGCTCGCCAGGGCTGGGGCGGGGCCGAACACCAGGGCGAAGAGCAGGAACATCAGTCCCAGCAGACTCCACGTCACAACGTTCTTCCAAAAGATTCTAGTCATCGCACTCTCTCCTCGTCCCTGTCTCGCGAATTGGTAAGTCACGGCTACCGCATAGGGCTAAATGCAAGTGGGGTACCAGGACGGCTGGTTCGTAAGTAGCTAATTTAACTTACTTCAGTGTTGAATATCTCGGGCGCAATAATACGTAAGCGACTGATTTATTGTCGTTTCTAGTCCGGAAATGATGGCGAATAAGTATATGCTATGTTTCTCGGCTAATTACGGATCAGGGAGCGTGCTGGCCAGAAACTTGACACAGGGCAGCGGTGACACTGGACAGGCGAGATCTCACGCGTCGGAGTCTTGCTCCGCAATCGTGGCTCCCGGCTTGGCCGGAAGCTTGATGGTGAAGGTGGAGCCCTTGTCGAGCTCGCTCTTGACCTCGATCGTCCCGCCGTGGCTCTGCACGATCCCGAGACTCACCGACAACCCGAGCCCTGTACCGCTCACGTCGGGCTTGGTTGTGAAGAAGGGCTCGAAAACACGGTCGAGGTGCTCTGGTGCGATCCCGGTACCCGTGTCGATCACCTCGACCTGCACCATGTCCGCGCTGGCCGACGACCGGATGGTGAGAGAACCGCCGCTGTCCCTCATGACGTAGACCGCGTTGTTGATGAGATTCAGGAACACCTGCTTGATCCTCGGCACGTCGACCTCCACGGGCGCCAGCCCCGGGGCGTAGTGCTCCTCGAGCCTGATCGCGTCCAGCGCGCCCTGGCGGCGTAGCATGCCGAGCGTCTGCTCGAGGACCACATTGAGGTCCGTGATCTGCGGGATGAATTCGCGCTGCCGGCTGAAGTGCAGGAGGTCTCTCACGATGTCGCGGGCACGGCCGGCCTCCTCCTGGATGAGGTCGAGCTCCTCGCGCATCGGCCCACCGGGGGGGACCTGCTCGGCGAGGTACGAGGCGAAGCCGAGCACGCTCGTCAGCGGATTGTTGATCTCGTGGGCGATGTTGGCCGCCAGCTCGCCGATCGCGGCGAGCTTGGTGGACTGGATCAGCTGCGCCTGCGTCCGCTTGAGCTCGGCCATCTGGTGCTTCACGCCCTCGTACAACCGCGAGTTCTCGCTCGCCACCGCGGCCTGCAGCGCGATGCCCTCCGTGAGCCGCAGCTCGTCGGATGTGAAGCGATGGCGCTCCTTGAGCCAGGCGATCGCAAAGCCCCCGATGCTCACGCCCTTCCAGCGCATGGGCTGGATGAGGACCGACTTGTGCGGCAGCAGCCTGGCGATTGGATGAGTGAAGCGCGGATCCTCCTGGCTGTGACTGGCGTACACCGGTCCCTCGACCCGCCGCCAGTCGCTCACCCGCGGATCCAGCGATTTCAGAGTCGCGCTCTCGAGCGTCCCCAGCAGCTCCTTGGGCACGTGATAGCCGACGATCGGCACGAAGCGGCTCCCGTCCTCGCTCAGGAGCCAGGCCCCCCCGGTGTCGGCGCCGAGCGCGCGCACCATCGCCCGCGTCGTCCTCCTCAAGATCTCGGTCAGCTCGAGCGTCGAGCTGGCGTCCTGGCTCACGGCAAGGAGGGTCTCCGTGTGACGCAGGCGTTCCTGCGTCTGCTCGTACAGGCGCGCGTTCCGGATCGCCACCGACGCCGAGGTCGCGAGCGCCTCGCCCAGGGCCAGCTCCTCGGGTGTGAACGCGTGACGCTCCCGGTAGAGGATGGTCAAGACCCCGACGAGCTCGCTCTCGAGGAAGAGCGGCAGCCCGAGAAACGACACGAATCCTTCGCTCGCGAGCCAGTCCCGGTGCTTGACGCCGGACTCGGCCAGGACGTCGCTGTAGGCTAGCGGTGTGCGGTGCTTGGCGATCCACCCGATGAGCCCCTCATCGTCGTCCTCGCCGTGCTGCGCCGTGTCCTTCGCCGTCCGGGTCGGCCCGGCCTGGGCGTGCAGATGGAAGACGCCGGGCACGTCCTCGCTGATGAGGATCCGCGCCACATCGGCCCCGAACCGGCGCCGCACGAGCTCGCTGAGCCGATGCAGCACCTCGGAAACCTGGAGCGTGCCGGCGAGCAGGCGTCCGGATTCGACGAGGCTTTCCTGCTCGGCCGCGCGGCGCATCACCCCTTCGTAGAGTCGCGCGTTCTCGGCGGCGATCGCCACCTGGTCGGCGACGATCTTGAGCAGTTGCTCCTCGTCGGCCTTCGCCCCCGGCGGCAGCACGTGCCGCGCGATCATGACGCCGAGCGGGCGCCCCCGGACGGTGAGGGGCAGCTTCCACTCCACCTCGGTCCAGTCCTCGGCCGGCCCGACACCGGAGCCAGCCAGGACGCTCCGCGGCTGTTCGGCCGGATTTCGACGCACGGCGACGTGGACGCCCGGCGGCTCGCTGAGCTCGACGCTCAGGCTGGTAGTGCCGATGGCCTCCGAGAGCCCGCCCAGGAGCTTCTCGAGCATCCCCGCGACGCCCAGCTCGGAGGTGATGTCCTGCATGGAGCGGTGCAGGTCCTCGAGCTGTGAGGCGCGGCGCACGAAGTGCTGGTTCAGTCGTTTGAGCTCCTCGACCTGGTTGAGCAGGCGATAGACAAGCCGCTGGTTCAGCTCGCGCAGGTAGACGCCTTCGTCGCGGCTTTCGACCCGCTCCCGCTTGCCGCCGAGAAACTCAGCGACCTGGCGGGGGAAGGCGTCGACGTCGATGGGCTTCTGGATGTAGCCGTCGCAGCCCGCCACGAGCGTGCGCTGCCGGTCACCCTGCATCGCGTAGGCGGTCAGGGCGACCACCGGCGTGGAGGCCAGGTTCGGAAACGATTTCAGGATCGCGACGATCTCGTAGCCGTCGACTCCCGGAAGATTGATGTCGAGCAGGATGAGGGCCGGCTCCTCGCGAATCGCCGCTTCGATCCCGGCCAGGCCGTCCTCGGCATCGACGAGGATGTACCCGGCCGCCTCCAGAACGGCGCGGACCAACAGCCGGTTCTCGCGGTTGTCCTCGATGTAGAGGATCTTTGTTTTCTGGTCGGGTGGACGTGCCGGCATCTTCTCCTCAGGTCAAGGGGAGCGTGAAATGGAACGTGGACCCCTGGTTCTCGCGGCTCTCCGCCCAGATGCGACCGCCGTGCAGCTCGACGAACTTCTTGCTGATCGCGAGTCCGAGCCCGGTGCCGCCGGCGCTGCGAGCGACGGGGTTGTCGAGCTGCTGGAACGGCTCGAACAAGTGCGCGAGGTCGTCCTCGCGGATGCCGATCCCCGTGTCGGCGACGCTCACCCGGATCGCGTCCGGCTCGGCCACGACGCTGACGAGGACCCGCCCCTGGGCGGTAAACTTGATCGCGTTGGACAGCAGATTGAGCAGGATCTGCTTGACCTTCGTGCGATCGCCCGACAACGGCGGCAGCTCGAGCGGCACGTTCTTCTCGAGCTTCATCTGCTTGCCGCGCGCGAGCGGCATCGACGACTCGATACACTCGTCGATCAGCTCGTGCAGGTCGAGCTCCTCGGAGATCATCTCGAGCTTCCCGGCCTCGATCCGGGAGAAGTCGAGGATGCCATTGATGAGCTGGAGGAGGTGGGCGCCACTGTTGTGCACCGAGCGGATGTACGTCTCCTGTCGCTCCGTCAGCTCGCCGTCGAAGCGGTTCAGCAGCACCTTCGAGAAGCCGATGATGGAGTTGAGCGGCGTCCGGAGCTCGTGCGACATGCTGGCCAAAAACTGGGACTTGAGCCGGCTGGCCTGCATGAGCTGCGCGTTGGATTCGGAGAGCTCCTCGTAGAGCCGCGCGTTCTCCAGCGAGATGGCGACCTGATTGGCGAGGACGGCGAGCACCTCCAGCTCCTGATCGTCGAAGATGTCGCCGGAGAGCTTCTCGCCCACGAGCAGGATCCCGGTGAGCTTGCCCTCGATCTTCAAGGGTACGATCAGCGTCGCCCTGATCGCGTCGAGCTCACCCTCGGCCGTCTCGAAGTACGCCGCGATCTCGGGATTCAGCTGGACCTCTTCCTTCACCAGCACCCGGCCCGTCTGGTTCAGCCACTGCACGATCCGGCTGTCGACCCGGATCGCCACGGCCCCGACGCGCTCGCCGACGGTGGCGTCCTC